>JAYVRS010000681.1:0-4956 GCA_043776185.1 Bryobacteraceae bacterium
GATTTTCACTGTGTGACACGTTGGTCCCGGTTGGGCAATGTCTGGGAAGGGGTCAGCGTCGCGACGCTGCTGAGTCTGGCGGGCGGCGCGAAGCCGGAGGCGAAGTTCGTGGTGGCCCATGGCTACGACGCGGGCTGGACCACGAATCTGCCGCTCGATGAATTCCTTTCCGACGATGCACTGGTGGCGATCAAGCACGATGGTGAGGATCTGACGCTGGAGCACGGCGCGCCGGCGCGCCTGATAGTGCCGAAGCTCTATGCGTGGAAGTCCGCCAAGTGGCTGGGGGCGATCGAGCTGCTGGAGCATGACAAAGCCGGCTTCTGGGAGCGCAACGGCTATCACATGAATGGCGACCCCTGGCGTGAGGAGCGCTTTGGATGGTGAGCATCGGCCAGCTAGTCTCACTGTGACCGCCAATCTACACACGCAATCTCTCGTCCGTATCCCTCAGCCTAGGTGATTGAGACGAATTCGAATTAACATGTCATTTAGTGCGGGCCGACAAGTCGGTTCGTGCGGCAAGGTCGATCTCTCCGTCTCACTCTCCAGCAACCGAACGAGCCGATCGTATTCCGACTGGTGAAATTGTAACTCCGGAACGTCCAAGGTGGATTTTTCCTTGCCAGTCATTTTCCGGTTGACGAGGTCGGCAATGTATGGAAGCCGGAATTCTTCGTTGAGAGTAACTAGATTGGCCTCAATTCGACCGGTCCGCATAAGATGAATCCCAGTCAGTAATACGCGATAAACATAGAGGAGCGGCTTTACACGCGGCGGATCCTCTTTTACAAACAGGCCCCACTGGGTGGCGGCAAAACCCAAATAGTGATGGCTGTGATGACACGTAATGCAGCCCTGCGCAATCTCCCGAAGCTCCTCCAATTCAGGTGTCGCACGAACGACTAATGGCGAATAGAGTTGCTCCAGCACATAGCCATTCCGCTTCAGAAGCATGGAAAAGAACTTGAGGATGTCGTGGGTCACCAAGTCCAACTCGATATCGCCACGCATGCCCTCCACGGCAATGGTCTCCCGCTGCGGAAGCAGCCCCAGCACTTCGCGAGCGGGCAGGATATGGGACCCGCGCAGGTCGTAGTCGGAGTCCGGCGAGGGGAATCCGTAGAGGTGGGCACCGCTGATCGTGGCAAATAGTAACGGGTACGGATGCCGGTCGGCCTCGTCTTGAAGAAGTTCGAAAGGAATCATGGGGCGTACTCCTCAGTCGCGGCCAATCGGCGGGCACGTAGAAGAAAAGCGTTGGCGCGATCATAGTCAGGATGCGTTGGCAACGATGTCATTTCTAAAGCTTTGTCGAGGTCACGATGTAAGTCAAGCCGCCATTGATCTACTTGGTGCCAAGGCACCTCCCCGCGGCGAATGGCGAGTAACTCGTCGCGGTGTTTCTCGACGTTCAGTTGCAAGGTGCCATCTCGCAACGCAGCCACGCCACTTAAAAGAAGGCGGATCAGATGCATCGCATGTTTCCATCGAATTTCGTGGTGATTGCGCAAGTCCTGTTCCATCTTTTTGAACTGAGATAGGACGTAAGCGTTATGCGTCCGATGAATGTGCTGAGAAAGGAAGATACTGCGCATAGCGACTAACTCGCCCGCCATCGGCGTACACGTCTCAACGATCGGAGAATAGAGGCATTCCAGGACGTTCGGATTCGCCTTCAACGCCAACCGAATAAACTTTTCGATTTCCCAGTAGCACTCCTCCTGGTCGGTTTCCAGTTGCTCAGGTACTCCTGCGAGTCCCCAATGCAGATCAGCGGCAGGTAAGTAAAAGCCCCGCCGGTCCACGTCGGAACCGGCGTGACTCAAGCCGTAGGCAGTGGACCCAATGATGCTACGGAAAATAACGTAACGGAGGAGAGCATCCGGAGCGGGCGCGCCCGGTATCTCGGCATCGGCATGCTTGAAAATCGAGAGCTCATGCCGGCGAAAGCTATCTTCGCCACCGTCCGCGAAACGAACTTGGTAGCCATGCGCGGGAGTCAACGGAACATGAACGACCAGCCCGACTCGCCCGTCGAGTCGAGTAAGCACCTCGGTCCCCATGGGGATGACGACATGCGGCGGTTTAGTAGTGGCCACAGTTGATGGTAAACCTAAGGCGTGGCGACTCGCTTACCCTTGCTTCGGCGTGACCTCGATTTGATGCCCTCGCCGATTGAGGATCGGCCCGGACTCTTGATGCGCGACTCTTTCCGCTTTTCGGATGCGACATTGGTGATTCCTCCGCCGCTGGTGCCGGTGCTTGAGCTGTTCGACGGCCAGTCCACGGAGTTGGACTTGCGGGAGGCCCTGACGCGCATCACCGGCGAGCTGACCGTGAGCGGCTTGGCGCAACACCTCATCACCACACTCGACGAGGCCGCGTTCCTCGACAACGCCACCTATGCCCAGCGTAAGCAAGACAAGTATCGGGCGTTCGCGGCGCAGGAGGTTCGCGAGGCGGTTCATGCTGGTGGAGCTTACCCGAGCGAGCCGGTTGAATTGCAGGCCACCTTCGAACGCTACTTTGCCGGCACTGCATCGCTCGAAGCTGGTGACGTGGTCGCCTTGGCGGCACCGCATGTTTCGCCCGAGGGCGGCTGGGAGAGCTATCGGGACGCTTACGCTGCCCTGCCACCGAGCCTCGGTTCACGGACGTTCATTGTACTCGGCACGTCCCACTATGGGGCCCCCGAGAAGTTCGGGTTGACACGCAAACCTTATCGCACGCCGCTCGGGGCGACCACCCCCGATTTGGCCTTGATCGATGCCCTGCAACGCGACGCGCCCGAGAGCATTCTAAGCGAGGACTACTGCCATGCCGTCGAGCACTCCATCGAGTTCCAGGTGCTCTTTTTGCAGCGCTGCTTCGGGCCGGATATTCGGGTGGCCCCCATTCTCTGCGGACCATTCGCGCGCAGCATCTACGGGCAGGACCGGCATCCCGAGGACCATGACGGCGTGGCCCAGTTCTTTGAAGCCTTGCGCTCCGCCGCCCCCGCCGATGCCGTTTGGGTGCTGGGCGTCGACATGGCGCATATGGGCCGACGTTATGGCGACCGCCTTGACGCCCGAGCCGACCGGGATGAGATGGCGGCCGTCGCCGAACGAGACCATCGCCGAATCGCCCGCATTAGCGCCTTCGATGCTGACGGTTATTGGGAACAAGTGCGGGATGGGCAGGATGACCTGAAGTGGTGCGGCTCCTCGCCCTTCTATACTTACTTGAAGACGGCACCACGCGCGCGCGGCGAGTTACTGCGCTATCAGCAGTGGAACATTGATGAAAGCAGCGTAGTCTCCTTCGCGGGAATGCGCTTTTCGAAAGGGTAAGTATGATCAAAAAGTTCTTAGTAATGGCGAGTGTCCTGACAGTATTGCTAGCCGCCCCGATGGCCAAGCGCGTGGTGCTCGAAAACCAGCGCGTGACGGCCAGCGAAGTGGTGTATGAGCCGGGCAAACCGAGGTCACCCTACATTCGGCCCACCGACCAGGTGATCGTCTTTTTGGACGAATGCACCTACGAACGGCTGGACAGCCAGACCAAGGAAAAGACCATTCGCAAACGCAAACAGGGCGAAGTGATTTGGCACAATAAGGGCGAAGATGCGCCGCAATTGGTGAACCTCGGAACGAAGCCATTCCGGACATTGGTGATCGAGATGAAGTAGCCTGGTGCTCTGACCGCTTAACTTTCGCGGCTTGCCCGCCGGATCCCCTCCCTAACGGTCGAGGTTCTGCTTGGCCCCTAAGACGCTTTAGGGAGGGGATCCTGCGGCACCCCACGGCTGACGCCGCGGGCTAGAAGCGGCTCTAAGGTACGCGCTTGGCGGTGAACTCGGTGGTGCGTTTCGCGCCCTCGCGACCGCGCGTACCTTGGAGAGTGTCGCCGTCGACCTTGCCTTCCCAGACGATGATCTGTTCGCCCTTCTTCGTGGTGGCCTTGGTTTTGAAGGAGACCTTGCCGCCCGCCACCTTGCCGTCGATGATCTCGAGCGCGTTTTTTTGGCGCGCCCCGGCAGTGACCGTGCCCGTTAAGCCATCTCCACTCGTCTTGAAGTTGAAAGTGGTAACCGTCTTGGTCTCGGCATCCTTCTTGGAGCGCGCGACAATCTCCGCGGTCCACTTGCCGTCCACATCGGCCGCCATACCGAGCCCTAAACCCAATACCGGGGCCATCAGCAATCCGGCCATGATCCATGTCATTTTCTTCATAGTCTTACTAACCCATTCATCGCGAGAAAGTATCAAAAAAAGCCCGGGCTCCTCTTTCGGAGGCACCCGGGCAACTTCGCAAAACAAAACTTACATGGCACGCTTAGCGGTGAACTCCGTAGCGTTGTTGCCGCCTTCGCGCACGCGCGAACCCTTGAGGGAATCGCCGTCGACAGTGCCTTCCCAGACGTTAATCATCTCGCCCTTCTTCGTCGTCTGCTTCGTTTTGAACGAGAACTTACCGGCGGCGATCTTGCCTTCCATGATCTCGCTGGTGCTCGGACGGGGACCCGCCGAGGCTACGCTGCCGGTGAGGGTGTCACCGCTCGACTTTAAGTCGAAGGTAGTGGTGATCTTGATCTCGCCATCGGGACCACGCCCCACCATCTCCGAGGTCCATTTGCCGTCGATACCGGCCGCAAATACGGCGACAGCGGCGATCAGCAAACCTGCGATCATGAGATTAATCTTTTTCATACTTTTCATACTCCTAACGGGGACCTACGCTCCTAACAGCGGGTGGTCAACGAGTTAAACGCATTGATCGGGTAAATGGTTACGTTGTTGAATAATCCTACGTCGCGATTTTGCGATGTCAGCCTTCCAGTTCCGCTCGACCAGGCTTTCACGTATGCCCTGCCCGAGACGTTGCGCCACCGCGTCCAAACTGGTTCGCGCGTGTTGGCTCCGTTTGGTGCGCGCCAACTGATCGGGGTCGTGCTGAAGGTGCATGACGATC
>JAYVRS010000682.1:0-1560 GCA_043776185.1 Bryobacteraceae bacterium
GAACGAAGACTTCCATCAACTGCGTCTTCACGATGCCATCGGGCGGCACGACGATGCCACCGGGCATGGCCTTCACCCCGCGCACTTCGTTGTCGATGTCGACGATCGCGACATCAGGCGTAACGAAGCGAATGCGGCGGATGGCTTGATGTTTGGTGGTGCCTTTGTAGAACGTCGCGAGGATCTCCGTATTCCGCTTCGCAAACGCGGGCCCGCCATACATCACCATCCCAAAGAGATTTGTGAAGGACGCGTCGGGCGCTAGATGCCGGGCATAGGCCTGCCCGTCGCCGCTATTCCACGCGGAAACTTGTTCTGCCACGATGGCGCGGATCGGCGCTTCTGACGCGGCGTCCTGCGCGAACGACATCGCAATTGGCCCAACCCCCAGCATCACCAGGGCACAAATATTCGACGTCAGCATGTGCCTTTTGTCTCCTTCAGGTGCACCGCAAGCTTATGGGCGGCCAATCGTCCGGCTACAGCCTCGTCTAAAGTCTAACCTAAGCTCCCATTACGGGCGATGGTTTTCCCGTAACCACCAAGCTCAGCCCGGGAAGCCATTAGGGGGGAACAGGACTATCCGCGGCGTGGTCCTTGTGTTTCCAGCACCATCCGGTCAGCGCCTCGACGAGTCCGCACCTGGTGTGCCAACGCCCTATGGACCGACGCTGAGGCCGAAATCCTCTTCCGGGCTACTATGCTCTGTTCGTCCGGGCCGGCAAATAAGCATAAACCATGCTCTGATGGAGGCATGCGGAATCTCCTACTCGTGCTTATTGTGGCGGCTTCTGTTTGGGCACAAGGTCCCATCGTTTTACGCCCGTTCCCTTTCCTCGTTCAGATTCGCGAGTACCTGGTGCTCACCGAGGCCCAGTTTGACCGTATTCAGCAGCAGAACAGCGACTATTTTCGCTGGAGCCTCGGGCAGTCTCAGCGGATGTCTGAAGTGCAGCGTGAGATTAGCGTCGAGACCGCCCGCCAACCCCTGGATCCGGTCGCGCTGGGGCTTCGGTACGCCGAAGTGGAAACCATCCGCCGCGTGATTGCCGAGCGTGGTGCCAAGCTAATCCCCGATAACATCGCCGTGCTAACCGACCTGCAGAAGATGAAGCTCAAGGCACTGGAAGAGGCCATGAGACTGGCAGAGACCGCTGGGTCCGAAGCTCGCTCCATCCGCCTGATCCCGGACTCCTGCGGCTCTTTCTCGCTCTTCCCTGGCAGTTTCGGCAGTTTCCTTATCCGGGACCCTTTGTTTCCCTGCGCGCCCGAAGCCGTTATTCGTATTCCTCTCCCCTGATCCGCACCGGGTGCGAAGCGATTCATGGCGGTAGGGCCTAGCCCGGGCACCAAAATTACAAGGGCTCCTGAAAAGATATCAGGATCAAAGCTCTGCCTAGTAGGATAGGCATTTTCCCGAGGACCGAAATGAAACGGCCTGCCGTCCCACTTAGACACCCCGAAGTTTATTTTGAAAAACTTCCAAAGAACTTCCAAAGAACTATTCGCTCCCGGCTTTCACACTCCGAAACTGCGCCTTCTAATTTCGAGAGCGGCAAG
>JAYVRS010000683.1:0-4948 GCA_043776185.1 Bryobacteraceae bacterium
CACCTGGCCAGCGTCAGGCATCCCGTAGCGGGCGACAAAGTCTACGGCGCGCCCGTGCACCACTCGGGACGCTTCTTTCTCCATGCGGCGCGCATCACCTTCACCAACCCCAGCACCGGCGAGCGGCAGACCATCGAAGCTCCCCTCGCTCCCGAACTCACTGACTGGCTGAAGGAATTAACCTAAAAAAGCCGCCCCCGAAGGAGCGGCTTTTTGTTGGCGGACTGCCTTGGAGCTTAGAAGCTAATCTTCGCGCTCACCAGCATGGTGCGGTTGCCGGGGTTAGTGGTGTTAGTGCCGAAGATGGGGGAGTTCATCGTCGCCACTGGATTGCCGAAGTTGTACTGGTTGAACGCGTTCAGGAAGTCACTGCGCAACTGCACTTTCCAGCGCTCACTCACCTTGATGTTCTTGAACACCGATGCGCTCCAATTGGAAAATTTCGGCCCCCGCAGCGTGTTGCGGCCTAGATTGCCAAATATATTCGAGGAATTCGCCAACGGGATCTTCGTGACCGAATTGAGCGTCGTAGTGTAGCGGCCGGTGCCGTTGACGGGCGTCACAAAGGTGCGCAGATCGTTCGAAACCAGGTCGCCGGTGAAGGTGCCCCCCGCATTCAGATTCGGCCGCGCCGGCGCGGCGGTGCCGATACCATTGGTGTCCACGCCGGTGCGGATGGTGAATGGCTGTCCGCTTTGCGCGTCGAATATGCCGCTAACCTGCCACCCGCCAAAGACCTGCTTGCCCACCTTGTTCCAGGCCGCATCGCTCTTCAGCCACGGAACTTCATAGTTCCAGAAAGCGACCACGCGATGAGGACGATCAAAAACCGAGCGGGAGTTCTCGCTGCGGTAATTGTTGTAATCCTGCGGCACCTGCGGGCTGGAATTGGTGATGTCACCTACGCCCAGCGACTCGTCGTTATCCGAAAAATTGCCACTGAACGTGTAGTGGCCGCCAAAGAGCAGGCCGTTCGAAAAACGCTTGTCGAAACGGATGAAGCCCGCGCCATACAAGCCGTTGGCCGTGGTTTCGATCGTGGTGCGCGAGCCCCACAACGGATTCAAGCGCCGCGAGGGCGCCGGATTCACGGCCGCCGTCACGCCGGACAGGCCCGGAATAATGTTGGCATTGTCCGAGTCGCGCACAGCCGCCGCCTGCGCCGCCGTCAACACGCCGGGGTTCAGTTGCCCTTGCCGCACGCCGTGGTAACTGCGCGAACCGGAGTGGCCGATTTCCAAAATCATGCCCTGGCCCAGTTGCCGTTGAATGGAGAGGCTCCAGATATGCGCCGTGGGAGATTGCAGATTTTCAGGCGCATTCACATAACCCAAACGAGGGTCGAAGCCCGGGGCCGCCCCAGTCTTCAAGCTGGGCCAAGCGTTGGGCAAAGCGTTACGATCTACGTTCGCCGTGCGCACGCGCGGATAGTTACCGCCCGTGACGGTGAGGATGTTGAAGAATAAGTAGTCGTAAGTCATGCCGTAGCCGCCGCGGATAACGGTGCGGTCCTTGCCGATCAGCTTGCCTAAGAAGCCGCTGTCGGCACTGGGGCTGTAAGCGAAGCCAAAGCGCGGCGCCCAATTGTTACGGTCGTTCCGGGCTAAGCCGGGCACACCCGCCGACAGGCTCTGCGCATCAGTCGCTCCAAATGCGCCGAACGGAATATTCGAAGTCTCGTAACGCAGACCCATGGTGAGCGTCAGATTCTTGCGCACCTTAAAGTCATCCTGCACAAAGTAGGCCTGCTGATGCTGACGAGCGTCAAAGCTGGCTACATCCAACGCTACCGCCAAACTGGCCGCCCGGTTATTCAGGTAATCGGGTAAGTTATCGAACCCGTAAACACCTTTGGAGTTGAAAGCCGAAATGTTCAGCAGTTTGAGGTAACTGTAATTGAAGCCCGCGCGCAATGAGTGCCGGCCCAGGTTGTAAGTGAATGTATCCTGAAACTGATATTGGTTCTGCGTCCGACCCTGGGGGAAGTTACTCAAGCCGCCAATGGTAAACAAGCCGGCAATCGTGGTGGTCGGCGTAACGGGGTCGTTTTCCGGGAAGTCCAGTTGGCCCTTCACTAAGGCAAAGCGAAACTCGTTTACGGCGCGGCTATTGACGGTCCAGGTGTCGCTGGCCATATGGTTCTGGCGGCGAATGGCTTGGCCGGCGCTAAATAGGGAGCCGAATTGTAGATTGCTGGTGACGTCCGGCTGGATACGGTCGTCGATGTTGTAGCGGTAGCTCAGTTGATGATTGTCCGTGAGGCGGTGGTCCAGGCGGGCTACGCCGTACCAGAAGTTTGAGGGGTTCGCGAGGGGGATATTAATGGTGCCCACCGGAATATTCACCCCGTTCACCGCGACATTACGCTGATTGGTGTAACTCGGATTGAGTGCATAAATCTGATTCAGAAAACTCAGGCCGCCCAGCACGGCTTGGCGACTCGTGGTCGGCTGATCGGTACCCAAGGGAACCGAACTAAGCGCTTGAAAGCCGGCTTGCGTCGGGATGGTGGCGGCCGTAGAGTTACGCGCGTCGGGCGCTTCGCGCCGCCGGTTGGCCTCAATAAGCGCGAAGAAGAACGTCCGATTGCGGATGATCCGCCCGCCGATGCTGCCGCCGGCCTGATTCTGATTGAACCGGGGAGTCGCCTTCAGCCCAGCCCGTTGGTTCAGCAGGCTTACCGGCTCCATCCAATTGGCGCGATAGTAATCGAAAATATTGCCGTGGAATGCATTGGTACCGCTCTTGGTGATCACGCTGATCTGCGCGCCGCTTGATCGGCCAAACTCCGCCGAGTAAGGCGACGTTTGCACTTGGAACTGGTCCACGGCTTCCGGAATCACGCGCAAGTTCGCGATGGTCACCGAAGGATCGTTGTTGTCGACGCCATCGAGCATGAAGCTATTATTCCGCGCCCGCTGCCCATTGGCCGTAATTCCGGTCGAGGCCGGCCCGCGCGCCGCCGTAGGTGCCGTCAACGCCAATTGGTTCACGTCGCGCTGGGCACCGGTGAGCGGCACTTCGTTGACGAACTTCGATTGAAAGGTCCGCTCCATGGTGGCGGACGACTTCGAGAGTTCCACGCCCACGGGCGGCTCCACCACCTCCACCACCGTCGCGGAAACACCCACCGCCAGCGCGGGGTTAAATGTCACTTCTGCACCGGTGTTCACTTCCACCCGGGCGGCGACGAATGTTTCAAAGCCGTCCTTCTTAAACTCCAACCGGTAGGCACCTGGCTCCATGCCGATGATCCGGTAAACGCCGGACTCGTTAGTCACCGCCGCGCGGTCGAGGCCCGTGGCTAGATTCGTCACTTTGATATTCACCAGTGGCGCCACCGCGCCACTCGAGTCCGTTACTGTGCCGGTAAACGAACCGCGAATCATCTGGCCGACGGCAAAGCTCGACATGAACATTAGGGCCAAACCGGCAATTAGGGATATTCTCTTCATTTTCTTTCCTCAAAAACTTCTTACGTGGGGCCGTATCGCGGCAGTAAATGCGCTGGTCACCACAAAGTGATCATTGTCCACCACTTAACGATGCAATTCGAGTGCCATCCGCTAAAACTTCTAGCAAAATTAAGAAAACATTACCTTTTGCCCCCGGGGTCATGCCCCAGTATCGGGCCGATCTCCTGTTTTTCACATTATCCCTTCATGATTTGGAAGTCGACGAGACGATTTCTCTTGACGAACGATACTAAAGTGATATCATTTAGATATGAGATCGATATGATCTCAAGAAACTGGAGATTCCTATGATTCGCGAAGTGCAAAGCTCAACTCCTTCGGGCTTCGCCGTGTTGGGCTTGACGTTGGCAGTGTTGGGTGCCTCGGTGTGGGGCATCATTCGGGTGGCGCGGGCCGCCGAGGATCGGGCGGATGTGATGCTGATTGGCGCACTCTTGCTGGTGATCGTCATCGATGTAGTGTTGATGAGCGGCCTGTTTACGGTGGAGCCCAACCAGGGCATCGTGCTCACCTTGTTCGGCGCTTACAAAGGCACCGAAAAGAATCCTGGCTTGCGCTGGGCCAATCCTTTTCTCAGCAAGCGCAAGATTTCGTTGCGCGTCCGAAACTTCGAGACTCAGAAGCTAAAAGTGAACGACCTCGACGGCAATCCGATTGAGATTGCGGCCGTGGTGGTGTGGCAAGTGATCGATTCGGCCGAGGCCTGCTTCGAAGTGGATAGCTTCGAGAATTATGTCAATGTGCAGAGTGAGTCGGCTTTGCGTAACTTGTCGACTTCCTATGCCTACGATTCGCACGACGACGACAAGGTCAGCTTGCGCGGGGCCAGCGGCGAAATCGCCATGCACTTGCAGCGCGAGATTCAGGATCGCTTGCAGAAGGCCGGCGTGCAGGTGATCGAGGCGCGCATCAGCCATCTGGCCTACGCCCAGGAGATCGCGGGGGCGATGTTGCAGCGGCAGCAGGCTTCGGCCATCGTGGCGGCCCGTGGCAAGATCGTCGAAGGCGCCGTCGGCATGGTGGAGATGGCGTTGGACATGCTCAGCAAGCGCGGCGTGGTGCATCTGGACGAAGAGCGCAAGGCGGCCATGGTGTCCAATCTGCTGGTGGTGCTGTGCGGCGAGCGCGGCACGCAGCCGATCGTCAACACGGGCACGCTCTATAACTAAGGAGCGGCAGCCATGAGTGAACGTAAGTCGTTTCTCTTACGGATCGACGAGCGCGTCCTCGACTCGGTGAAGCGTTGGGCGGATCAGGACTTGCGGAGCCTGAACGCCCAGGTGGAGTTCCTGCTGCGGGACGCTTTGCGGCGTTCCGGACGCCTGGGTCCGGAGCCCGCAGGCACCGAGCCAGAGGCGACGTAGCCGCTACAGTCCAGCGCCGTGGACGACAGAGTACGTTCGACGCTTAGGTATTGGACGCCGCGTCGGCGCTGGGCCCGTCCAATAGGCGGCGCTGATGGACGCCGAGCG
>JAYVRS010000684.1:0-1558 GCA_043776185.1 Bryobacteraceae bacterium
TCGATAAACGGCACTAACTCCTCCAGCACGGCCGCGTCGCCAGTAACTCGGATGTAATGGGCAGTTACGTAGGGTAACCAGAGTAAGTCATCGGAGCAAAGCGTGCGGACGCCGGCTCCAGAATCGGGATGCCACCAATGCTGCACATCGCCCTCGGGAAACTGACGCGCCGCGGCGGTGAGTAAGTGCTGACGGGCCAGGGCGGGCTCACAATAAACTAATGCCATCGTGTCTTGTAACTGGTCACGGAAGCCGAACGCGCCCCCCGACTGGTAGAAGCCGGATCGGCCCCAGAATCGGCAACTGAGCGTCTGATACAGCAGCCAGCGATTGAGTAGGAAATCGACGGAAAGCACGGGCGTATGCACCTCAATCACGTTGAGGCGTTGGTCCCAGGCGTGGCGGACGACTTCGAGCGCGGCAGACACCGCGCTGGGCTGGCGAAAGCGCTCGATGATGGCGCGCGCGGCGACGTCGTGCTCGGCTTGGCCGAGTAAACAGGTGACTTCGCCGGTTTGGCCAGTTCCTAAGTCGAGCGGCGTTCGCAGAACGGCCACCGGATCGAGCCCCGCTTCAGCGCGGCCACTCAAACGGACCCGGGCCATGCTGGCGGGTCGAGCATGGGAGGCGTTGCGGCCGAGAAACTGAGTTCGATCAGCCGCGTAGGATTCAGGCGGCGGCGAAGTGGTGGAAAATGCCACCCGGCTGGCATAGAGTTGGTTCCAGGGATTGCGAGCGAAAAGGGCACGCGACGCGGTGTCGAAAGTGGATTGAATGTGAAGCTGATTATCGTCGCGGCGAGAGCCCAGCACCCACTCGGCAAACCAGGTGACGGAAAGGCGGCGAGGCCGGCCCGAATCATTGCGCAAACGCAGCCAGCAGACCTTTACGCCGGCATCGTTAGGGACAAAGACCGTCAGCTCCTGATGAATGCCGTGGCTGTGATGCTCGTAAACCGTATAGCCTTGGCCATGGCGGGCGCGATAGGGCGACTCCTCGCGAATCGGTAACGCGGTGGGCGTCCAGAATTCGCCGGATTCCTCATCGCGAATGTAAAGAATCTCCGATTGGGGATCCCGCACCGGATCGTTGTGCCACGGGGTGAGCCGGTTGGCTTGGCTATTGCCGTTCCAGGTGAAGCCGAGTCCGCTTTCGGTGACGACGGTGCCGAAGTCGGGCGTCGCGATGACGTTGGACCAGGGGGCCGGCGTGCGCGCGGCCTTATCCAGATAGATGGCGTATTCGCGGCCATCGGCGGTGAAGCCACCGATGCCGTTGAAGTAAGGCAATTCGAGGAACGGCAGCTCACCGGCGGCGTACTCTTTCAAATTCGGCACCGGCTCCAGCAACGGAAGCGAGGAAGGGGGGTCGTTTGTAACCGCGAGCTGCTGGGAGAGCGTGCCGCGGATGCCGGCCAGGATGGCGTGGGATGCGGAGAGCAGCAACGTGCGGTGGGCTTCGGGCAGGACATGCCAATCCCGCAGAAAGACGCCGCCGGGCAGGTCGATGCCGGTGTGGACGGTATGCGATTCCACCAGGCGGCGCAGTTGCTGATGAA
>JAYVRS010000685.1:0-1557 GCA_043776185.1 Bryobacteraceae bacterium
GGGTTGGGTTCAACCGTCGTCGTGCTGGATATCAATAAAGACGAGGAAGTCACTTATCGCTTAGTAACCAGCGATGAAACGGATGTCGCCAAGGGTTTGATCTCCACTAGTTCGCCAATCGGCAAGGGGTTGCTGAACAAGCAGGTAGGCGATGAGGTGTCCATCACCATTCCGGGCGGGGCGAAATTGTTCGAGATAATCAAGCTGACCACCATCCACGAAGTGGCGTAAGACAGAAACTTGCAGGGAGCTGAGTAACTTAGTATGACGTTCACGAAAACAGTCGGGTCGGCCTGTAACAAGGTAATCCTTCTGATTGTCCGTGCCTTGGCTCTGTCGAAGATCCACCCCAACGTACTCACCTTCATCGGCCTATTGATTAACGTCGTAGCGGCCGTGTTCTTGGCGCAGGGGCAGTTTTTCAAGGCTGGCCTAGTGATCCTCGGCGCCGGTATTTTCGATATGGTGGACGGGCGTGTAGCGCGCGAAACTAATCAAGTGACTCGCTTCGGCGGCTTTTTCGATTCTGTTCTGGATCGCTACTCGGATCTTGGTCTGCTGATGGGCCTACTCTACTACTATGCTTCCATCGACCGCTTCTTTTACGTCATTCTGACCGCCGTCGTGATGACGGGCTCGGTGATGGTCAGCTATGCCCGGTCCCGCGCCGAGAACTGCATTCCGCAATGTAAGGTGGGCTTTGCAGAGCGGCCAGAACGGGTTGTGCTGATGATTATCGGCGCACTATTCGACCGCATGGCCCCCGTCCTTTGGGTGCTCGCCGTTATGAGCAACCTTACCGTCATTCATCGCATGATCTTTACATACCAGGAGGCGCAACGTTTGGGCGATGCGCAGTTGCGCGCTCCAGGCGTGCCGGAGACAATGTTGTCTCACAAAGCCCGGTCGCAATCGTCAAGTTCGTAACTCCCGGCTCCTGAATGAAACCTCTGCGGCGTTCGTCGACTTCGATTAGCTTAGTTCTTATAGGCGCCGCGGCGCTAGCGACCAGTTCTTGCCGCACGACTGAGCAGCCAAAGCGCGACGTCTATACTTCACGCAAGGATTGCGAACAGGATTGGAATACAGACCCCAGCAAGTGTGAGCCGGTTGAATCTTCTGGCGGTTCCTCCTCATCCGGCTCCCACGGCTATTCTTCGGGCCACTACTGGGGGCCGATGTATTATCCAAGCTCTGGCTATGGGGGCTTGTCGCGCCCATCCGGCCGCGCCATTGGATCGGTTGCCGTACCTCGCGGAGGATTCGGGTCCACGGCTAGATCCGGCTCGGGCGCGTCCGGCTCCAATGGTTCAACGTCTTCGGCGGCGAGATCCGGCGGTTCCTGATCTGCTGCGGCGGGAATAATTTCCGTGTATTGGTTAGTGGAAGGCACAAAGTGGTAACGATCCACAGGCCCACTAAATCCGGTGAAAGCCCTTCAGAATATCCCGCGTGGCATATCGCAAAGCAATCGGACGGCCGTGCGGACACGCCATCGGGTACTCGCACTTGCCAAGCTCCGCAAGCAGCCACTCCATCTTTTTGTGCTCCAGCCGC
>JAYVRS010000686.1:0-1556 GCA_043776185.1 Bryobacteraceae bacterium
GTTCACGAACGCCACCCTCCCACGTCATCCCTTTGCGTCCGCGCAATTTACCGGAACTACCTTGATACCAGGGGCCGTTGTCGGAAGCGAAGAAGACAAGCGTGTTGCGGTCAAGGTTATGTTTCTTCAAAGTTCCAAGCACTTCGCCCACACTCCAATCCAGTTCTTCGAGTACGTCACCATAAATGCCGTTCTTCGACTTACCTCTGAACTTAGCGGAAGCCCCAAGCGGGATGTGGGGATAAGTGTGAGGGAAGTAAAGATAAAATGGCGCATCCTTGGCCGATTCGATAAATTTCACGGCCTGCTCCGTATAGCGCAACGTCAGCGTTTCAAGCGCGGCTTGCTCTTCGATAACTTTGGTATCTTCCATCAACCAGCGCGGCGTCATGTCGTTCGAATAAGGAATGCCGAAGTAGTGATCAAAGCCGCGGCTGGTCGGTAGAAATTGCGGCAGATGACCGAGGTGCCACTTGCCGACAGCCATAGTCTTGTAGCCCTTGGTCTTGAGCAGTTGGGCCAGCGTCTGTTCGGAATCCGGAAGACCGGTCGTGTCGGTTGGGAAGAATACCCTGGGAACCATAACACGGGTCGGGTAACGGCCAGTAAGTAGCGCGGCGCGTGACGGTGAGCAGACCGGGTTGGCGGAAAGCGCGTGGGTGAAACGCATTCCCTCTCTGGCCATACGATCGAGATTGGGCGTATTAAGATTCCCACCGTAGCAGCCTAAATCGCCATAGCCAAGGTCATCGGCGTATATGAATACAATGTTGGGTGGCCGATCAGCGGCTGGGGCGACCATTGGAACGAGGGCAGCGCCAAGGAATTGTCTGCGATTTAGCATCGGATAATTATCGTATCAGCTTGGTGGGCTACTTGATGTGAGGGAGCGGAAGGCTGGGGTTTTGCGGCTTTGACTTCAAGTGGAGTGCCACAACCTAAAGGCCCAACAGGGGCCTCAACTTTTCTCTCACTTCGGCGACTACGGCAATAGGCGCTTTGGATTCGAACACAACTTTATGAGCTTGCCAGTCCAAGTTCTTGATGTGATCGGCGAGAACTGCGCCGGTGATCGTTCCTCCGGGTGGCATCGCTACTTCAAATGGGTAACCCTTGACCTGGTTCGTAATCGGACAGGCCAACGCCAGCCGGGCTTTTCCGTTGTACCCACGCGGTGAAAGAATAAGGGCTGAGCGGCGGCCGCGTTGTTCGTGACCGGCTTGAGGGTCGAACGTCAGCCATACCAGATCACCAGCGTCGGGAATGTAAGGCTGGCCTACCACTGCTCACGCCCGGAAGGAGCACTCCAATCCGTTTCCCCGTGCCGGTTGCGCGGAGTGATCTTCCCGATGAGTTCGTCAAGCGAATAGCTGGGACTAGCGGCTCGGACGACGATGGCGCCATCCTTGACCGACACCTCGACGGTATCCCCTTCACCAATGCGGGCCTCGGAGGCAATCGCCTTCGGGAGCCGCAGGCCGAGGCTGTTCCCCCATCGTGAAATCTGGGTTGATGCTTTCATGTATCTACAATGAGTATACCATCTATATCGCGCT
>JAYVRS010000687.1:0-4937 GCA_043776185.1 Bryobacteraceae bacterium
GTGGGCGTCCCGCCCGCCCAAAGCCTTAGCCAAGCCAATGGGCGGACCCAGTATCTCTTGAATCAAGTCCAGTTTCAAGATGAAACGCTTCGTTCCATCTTGGTCCTTCCAAAAAGTTCCAAAGTGCCTGGTGCTGTGTTTTGGTCCCGTGTTTTGTCAACACCAAGTCTTTAGAATCAATCACTCGCCGGTTCGTTTCGTCATAGAAAGGAGTATCATCAAACATGCTCAGCGCGGCATTCCTCACCCTCCTCTTCCCCGCCCTCCAAGCCGCCAACGACTTCGCCCCCGTCCGCGCCATCTTTGAAAAACACTGTACCCGCTGCCACTCCGGCGACTCCCCCCGCGCCAAACTGGACCTCACCTCCTCCTCCACCCTCAAACCGGCCAAGCTCCTCGCCATGGTCTCCGAGGGCAGAATGCCCCTCGGCGGGCCCCGCCTCGCGGACCCGGAATTGGCCGCCATCAAAACCTGGATCGCCGCTGGAGCCATCTGGGACAGCCCCCCCGTCGCCCCAAAGAAGCCGCAATTTTGGGCCTTCCAATCGCCCGTTAAAGTCGCGCCCCCTACCGGCGAAGCCCATCCCATCGACGCCTTCCTCCACCAAAAGCTCCGCGCCAAGGATCTCGACTTCTCCCCCCGCGCCGGCCACCGCACCCTCATCCGCCGCCTCAGCTTCGACCTCACCGGCCTGCCCCCCGCCCCCGGCGACTATCAACTTACCTACAGCCAAGCCCAAAAGCAGTACCTCGATTCCCCCCACTATGGCGAGCGTTGGGGCCGCCACTGGCTCGACGTCGTGCGCTTCGGCGAAACCGATGGCGGGGAGCACAACTTCGAACGCCCAAACGCTTGGCCTTACCGCGACTACGTCATCCGCAGCCTGAACCAAGACCTCCCCTACCGCGAATTCATTCGCGAACAAATCGCCGGCGACTTACTCGATCCCGGCAACCCCAAGAAAGTCGCCGCCACCGGCTTCCTCGTCGCCGGACCCTGGGATCAAGTCCAAGCCGAAATCAACAAAGACAAAGCTATGGCCATGACGCAGCGCATGGACGAGTTAGACGACATGGTCACCACCACCTTCCATACCTTCCAGGCCATGACCGTCAATTGCGCGCGCTGCCACGACCATAAGTTCGATCCCATTCCCACGCGCGACTATTACCGGCTCACTGCCGTCTTTGCGGGCGTCGGCTTCGGCAATCGCCGCGTCGCCGAGGACGCCGCGATCACCGAGTATGAAGCGCGAGTCAACCCGCTTCGTGACTTACTCGCTTTATCGAAACGAAAGCTAGGGGCCATCGAAGATCCCCCGCGGGTCAAGTTACTCCGCGAACGCTACCAGGCCTACGACCGTCAACATGAAAACGACCCCCTGCGCCTGCCCCTCAACGCCATTTGGAATCGCAACCGATTTACCGAAACTAGCGCCACGCGCTATCGCTTAGTCATCACCTCTCAACGCGGCAAACGCGTTAGGCTCGAACGCTTACTTCTACGACCCGCTGGAATTGAACTGGCTTCTTTTGTAAGTGACCGTGCCGCCAGCGACGCCGAGCCCCTGATCCTCGACTTAGCCGGCAGCGGCGCAGTAAGTGAAATGACATGGGCCACGGATTGGAATGCCGGCAGTACCGATGGCACCATCGGTGTCTATCGCCTCGAAGCAGCCTCCGACGGCGGCAACTGGCGCATCATCGCCACCTCCCTTGACCACGCCCGCAGCGTCGAGATCGCCCTCCCGGCTGTAACTCCCGACGAGCAAACCAACTTACTCAACCCCACCCAAATCGCCGAGCGCGAAGTTATAAAACGAGAGATCGCGCAGGGTGAAGCCGCCATCGCCGCAGTTCCCGAACCTCCACGCCTCTACGCCGCCGTACCCAAACCGGCCATTACGCCTTCCTTTGTTCTGGAACGCGGCAGTGTCACGCAACCCAAAGAAGCCGTCGGTGCGGGAGCCATGTCCGCGGTTCACCAAGTAAGCCTCGAGGTCCCCCTCACCGCCAACGACCGCGACCGCCGCCTCGCCCTCGCCGACTGGATCGCCAGTGACCAAAACCCCCTCACCGCCCGCGTCATCGTCAACCGCGTCTGGTACCTTCACTTCGGCACCGGCCTCGTCAATACGCCCTCCGACTTCGGCGTCAACGGGGATCGGCCCTCGCACCCCGAGTTACTCGATTGGCTGGCCGTCAGTTTCATGGAAAATAACTGGAGCCTCAAATGGCTTCACCGCCAGATTCTAAATTCCCGCGCCTACCAACAATCCGGCGCGCAAGTGACCAAAGCCTTCGCCATCGACGCCGATAACCGCCTCTACTGGCGCATGCCCTTAAAACGTATGGACGCCGAAACCATCCGTGACTCCGTCTTATTCCATGCCAGTAACCTCGACTTACAATCTACCGGCGGCCCCGGCTTCGCCCTCCAGAAAAAAGGCGACGCCGGCTCTTACATTTATAAAGCCCTGGATAACGACGGCCCCGCCGTCTGGAAACGCGCCGTCTATCGCTTCAGCGTCCGCGGTGGCGAACGGATTATGATGGACAGCTTCGACTGTCCTGACCCGGCCGTCGCCACGCCCCAGCGCAGCGTCTCCAATACCCCGGTCCAAGCCCTTACCCTCCTCAACAACGACTTCATCCTCGGCCAAGCCGCTGCCATCGCCCGCCGCGTCGAACGCGAAGCCGGCTCCGCCCCCGCCGCCAAAATACACCGTCTCTACGAGTTACTCTACGGTCGCGCCCCTAACGCCCGCGAACAAACCCTCGGCACGGAATTCATCGCCAAAAGTAACTTAGCCCTCTACGCCCGAGCCATCCTCAATACCAACGAGTTCCTTTATGTCCCATAAGCCTCAGACTTACTCCCGCCGCGAGGCCCTCTGGCAAGCCGGCGGCGGCTTAGCCGGCCTCGCCCTCACCCAAATGGAAGCGCGCGCCGCCCGCACCCGCATTGCCCAACCAGACTTCAAACCCCAAGCCAAAAACATCATCATGGTGTTTCTCCCCGGCGGCTTCAGCGCCATTGACTCCTTCGACTACAAACCCGAGCTCGAGAAATTCCACGGCAAGGAAATCCAAGGTGCCAACACCATCACGCCCTTCTTCGGTAAGCGCGGCACCGTCATGAAGTCGCCCTGGAAATTCTCACCCCGCGGCCAAAGCGGCAAAATGGTCTCCGACTTAGTCCCCCAACTGGGTAACCTCGCCGACCAAATGACCTTTCTCCATTCCATGGTCGCCCGCTCCAACGCCCACGGTCCCGCCCTTTTCCAGATGTCCACCGGCTTCATCACCCAGGGCTTCCCTTGCATCGGCTCCTGGGTCAGTTACGGCCTGGGCAGCGAAAACGAGAACCTGCCCTCCTTCGTCGTCCTGCCGGACCGTCGCGGACTCCCGCCCTGTGGCGTGGCTAACTGGGGCAATGGCTTCCTCCCCGCCACCCACCAAGGCGTCATCCTGGGCGACGAAAAGAAGCCCATCGCCGACTTGAACCCACCCGCCACCATCGCCCCCACCCAACAAAAAGCCACTTACGACTTACTAACTGAATTAAATGAGGAACACTTACGCCACCATCCCGGCGAAGATGCCTTAGTTGCCCGCATCAGGAGTTATGAACTCGCCGCCCGCATGCAACTTAGCGCCCCCGAGGTCACTGACATCCGCTCCGAATCCGCCGTCACCCGCGCTCTCTACGGCCTCGACCAACCCGTTACGCGCGACTTTGGGTATAACTGCCTTATGGCCCGCCGCCTCGTCGAACGCGGCGTCCGCTGCGTCCAACTCTACTGCGGCGGCCACTTCGGCGAACCCCGCGTCAACTGGGACGGCCACGAAGACATGCGCACCAACCACGGCAAAAACGCCGCCATCCTCGACGGCCCGCTGTCGGCGCTCATTCGCGACTTAAAACAACGCGGCATGCTCGCCGACACGTTAGTCGTCCTAACGACCGAGTTTGGGCGGCTGCCCATTACCGAAGGAATTGGAGAGGGAGGACGCGATCATAACCCCGAAGGCTTCACGTCTTTGATGATCGGTCCTGGGCTCAAGCCCGGTTACTCCCACGGAGCCACGGACGAGTTAGGGTATAAAGCCGTCGAAAACCCAGTAACGATCTACGATCAGCACGCCACCATTCTGCACTTACTCGGGCTCGATCATCAGAGCCTCAGCTGGTATCACAATGGCTTGGCCCGTCGGTTAACCGACGTCCACGGTCATCTCATCAAACCGATCCTCAGCTAAGCCGCTTTGGCCACCGCTTGTTGCACGCGTTCCAGGTCCGGCAGCGACAAGGTCACTAAGGTCTTGTCCATGTCTTCCCAAGTGCGGATCATGATCTGTAAGTGGGCCGTAGCCAAGCGCATACACCAAGGGTCAGTCAGCGGGACGCCCGACGATTTCGATAGCTCCAGCAGCAACGGATGCGGCAGCGCGATCACCTTCTCCTGGACGTCCTCACCCGAGCGAAGCTCAAACTTCACGTCGACAGTATCGGCATGGCGAATCGAAATGCCCGTCTGCAGCCAGCGGAACTCCGCCTGCCACTCCCGCTTGAACGGATCGGTGGTTTTGAAATTTCGGTTATTGAAGCGAGGCGACATACCTTTTCAGGGTATCACCAGCTTACTGAAAGAGCTTGCGCTCCCGGCGCAAGAACGCGGGGATGTCGATGTCATCCTTGAGCGGCTCCGGCTTCACCGGTTCCGGCTCAGCCTTTGGGGCAGCACTCGTCGAGGTGGTCTCAACGACCTCCTGGCCTGTCTCCGAGATGCTCTCGAAGCGGCTCATAAAGGCCGGTCGCTCCCGCCGGAAGAACTCAAAGCGCGGCGGGTCCGGCGTCACTGGCATCGCTGGTTCCGCCGGCGTAGCCAGCAGCGGCGCGGGCTCCACCACGGCCTGCCGGGCAGCCGGCGGTA
>JAYVRS010000688.1:0-4930 GCA_043776185.1 Bryobacteraceae bacterium
GCGTCCAGGAAGCCGAAGGTATTCAGCCGTCCCGCCGCTACCTCGCTTAAAGGAATCTGGCCTGACGAATCAAACCCATTGCGCCCCGCATTCAATTTCAGGCTATAACTTCGCAAGGGTGACAAGCGGCGGGTCCAGTTGCCGGTGAGGTTATCCCGGCGGTAGTTCAAGGGCTTCACGAAGGGTCCGTCGGAATGCGAGCCTTCGTAAGCGAAAAAGGCATCTCCCTTTTTCAGGTCGGGGCTGAACGCCAGGAACCCGCGCTGGGTGTTGAAGGAGCCTCCCTGGATGCGCGCTGTCCATTGATCGGGCAACGACTCGCGCAGGCGAATGTGCACCACTCCCAATCCGCTAAAGTCGCCGTACTCGGCGCTAAAGGGGCCGTTGATCAAGTTCGCTTCGGCGACCAGCTCCGGGGACAACGACTTCAAGGACCCCAAATAGCCTTGCCCGTGCCCCTGCGTCGACTGGTTCTGCTGGACGTTATCCACTAGCACCTTCAGTCCGCCGTTGACGCCGCCGTGGTCCAGGTTGAACCCGAACCGGCGCACTTCAATCGATTTCCCGCCGCCTTCGTGCTGCCCGGCGTTGATTCCCGCGGCAAACTGATGAAAGATTTGATCGTCCCGGGAGAAGAGCGTGTCTTTGAAGATCGCCTGATTGCGCCGGTCCACTGAGGGCTCCAATACGGTGTCCGTAATGACCACACTGGTGTGAACTGTGGGAATTTCCGGCTTGGACTCTTGTGCATCTGCGGGCATCGTCCATAGGCCGCAGAGTAGCACGAGTCTCATGTTCGTAATACACATCTGTAAATAACTATACGATCCTATGGCGCGATCGGATTGCTAGGGGAAAAAGAATCGCGGTGCTTATCCGCTTTCGCATCAAGGGCGCGCCGTTCGCGCGAGGTGAACGTCCGCTGGCACCGTTGCCGCGCGTCAGCGATACCGCGTTCCGGAAATGCGTGAATGCGAAGATGTGCTGCACCGGCGGCACGCGGTTTGTGATGCCTCAAGTGCGGGACGCCACCGCCCAGATTCTGGACAATATCACCCTGCCATAGGTTTGCGACCACATGCATGCGTCGAAGGGACACCTGGAGGATGAGTCGGCCGAAGATGAGTTAGTGCGCCGAGCGCGTCATGAGAGCCGGGTGAGGATAGCGGGCAAGATCCCCCGATTGTCATCGGGGGCTGAAGGTCGAGGCTGGAAGGGAATGCCGAGCGCGGCATTATCCCCGGCAATTACCCGTCAGAATGACTGGGAGCGGTCCGGGTTATCGGGCTAACGGGCGTTGAAAAAGCCGGTCAGGATTCCGGCGGCACTACCGGAGCAAGGACTGAGGGCCAATAGCCCACTCAGAAGGAAATCCGTGGGCTCGAGGATGGTGCGGACCGGCGGAAGCGCCGCTAGATTGAGGTCGACGGCCGCGCAGGCGGTAGTCCGCAGGAGGAGCGCCTGTTCGAAAACAGTGAGTTTGGCGCGTTGCGCAGGAGTGAGTAAGGCGACCATTTCGGCGCGGTTTTTGGGGCGGTCCGCCTCCATTTCGCGGTTGATCAGTTCGATTTCCCGATAGCGGAGACCCAGGGCGTTGGGATCGATGGTTTCCTTGGCCGTTTCAAGACGAATCTCAAACCCGATCTCAAAGATGCGCCCCTGACGAGTGGACTGGAAAGTACGAAAGCGAGTGGCGAGATCGATGAGCGATGCTACTTGCGGATCAGTGAGTTCGAGATACTGGCGGAGTTCCAGCGAGATCGGAAAGGAACGGGAAACGGGAATCGTTTGGGACCAGAGGGAGGCAGATGCGAAGAGCACGGTAATCTGGCGTAACATGACCTCATTATAGGCCCGCCCGGCGTTTTGGCCCTATTGCTTGGGTGCCAGAAGCCCAGTTATCTGCAGGCCCTGCAACCACTTGCCAGGGTTTTCTGATATAACTACTGATCATCGCCTGTTAGATTACATTCGGGAGGGGCCGACATGCACCCGAGTCCGAAATCACACGGTTTGCTTGACGCATGCCGAGTTCACGGTAAGCTACGAATTGGCAGCATTTGGTGGGTTCGGCGAACGCGCGTCCCAAAAATGGGAAACCGCGCACACTTTGGGCGTGACGTTTTTTCACACGGATCGTCCAGTAGAAGTGTTGAATGGAGAAACTGGCGTAGCGCTTACCGGAACATCCCGGCTGGCCGTGAACATGGATGAAGCGGCGCTCATCCGGGCGGCACAGGCTGGCGATCAGGACGCCTTTGAAGGCCTTGTTCGCGGGTACGACCAAAGTGTGCTCAAACTGGCCTACAGCCTGCTTCGCTCGGCCGACGATGCTCAGGACATTTACCAAGAGGCTTTTTTGCGGGTCCACAAGAACCTGCATCAGTTTCGCTTCGATTGCAGTTTTCATACCTGGCTTTATCGGATTGTGACCAATCTTTGCCTGGACTTGATGCGGAAGCGCAAGGTACGCAAGGAAGAATCGAGCGTGGTGGATACGCCCGATGGGCCACGTGATCGGGCCGAATTGACGAGCGACACGCGGGCTTCGATGGACCCCCAGCGGGCCCTGGTGAGCGGGCATTTGCGGCAACGGATTGACTCGGTATTGGCGGAACTGACGGCTCGGGAGCGGATGGTCTTTGAGATGCGGCATTTTGAAGGGATGCGCCTGCGGGCGATCGGTGAGGTGTTGGGTACTTCGGAAGAGGCGGCCAAGAACTGCTTGTTCCGCGTAACGCAGAAGATGCGCGTCGCCTTGGGAGATTTTGTATGAAACTCGCATGTGAACAGGTTCGCGAGAACCTTTCGTTGATGCTGTACGGCGAGTTGGCCTTTACCGAAGAAGAAGCGATGCAGAGCCACTTGGCAAACTGTGCGGATTGCCGCGCGGCTTTGGTAAGCGAACAGCGTTGGCACGACGAAATGGCCGTCTCGGCGGTGGAGCCTCCGGCGGGTTTGCTGGTGCAGTGCCGTCAGCAATTGCGGGCGACGCTGCCCGAGACACCGGTGCGCGGGCGGGTGGCGCTTTGGTTGAGCAACTGGAACTGGGGACTGACGGCCAAGCCGGCGCTGGGATTGGCGTTGGTGGCGCTGGGCTACTTTGGCGCGCGCTTGCCGATGTTCACCACCGGCGCAGGCGCAACGCTGACGGCGGGGGCGGCCCGCGTGCGCTATGTGGAAGCCGATCCGGCGGGCAATGTGCGGATCGTGGTGGACGAAACTCGACCGCGGATCGTTAGTGGCCGGGCGGATGACCCGGAGGTGCAGCGCTGGCTGCTGGCGGCGACTCGCGATGCGGGTGACCCGGGATTGCGTGCCGAAACGGTGGCTTTGCTGCAAGGGGGCGCCGGAGTGCTGGACGTTCGCCGGGCGCTGGTGGCGGCGCTTGAAAGCGATCCCAATGCGGGGGTCCGGTTGAAGGCGATTGAAGGGTTGCGGCGTCACGCGGCCGAGCCGGATACGCGGCAGGCACTGATGCGGGTCTTAAATGCCGATGACAACCCGGGCATTCGCACGCAAGCGATTGACTTGCTGACGGAAGGCGCGCCGCGCGCGCTCGATGCGCAGATGGTGGGCATGTTGCAGCAACTGATGCGTCGTGAAGAAAACGTCTACATCCGGCAGCGTTGTGAGAAGGCTCTGCGGATGGCGAATGCATCTGCGGAGATCTTCTAGCGGCATGGGGAGATGGTGGCTCGTTTGGTTGGTGGTAGCGGGTATGCCGCTGGCGGCGGGCCAGGAAGCCATCGTCGCTGAGGGCGGTTTGTGGAAACAAGTAGCGCCCTTTCGGTCGTCCAGCGAACCCATCACCCGGCTGCAGATCACGGCCCGCGGGGCGGTTCGCGTGCGCGGCGAACGGGGTGCGAAGCGGGTTACGGGCACGTTGACGAAACGGGTAAAGTCGGCCAATGCCACGTCGGCGCGGTTGCGGCTTGACCAGATTCAGGTGACGGTGAATCGTCAGGGCGATGTACTGATGGTGGAGGTGACGGCTCCAGAAGGCGAGGGCGCCGAACTGGCGGTGGAGATGACGGTGCCGCGCCAGTTGCAGCAAACCGCCGTGCAAACTCGTTGGGGCGATGTTGACCTGACCGAGCTGGATGGGGCGGTGTTTGTGGAGAGCGGCGGCGGCACGGTGCGCTTGGATGCCATTGGGCAGGATGCGATCGCGCGCACGGGCGGCGGGGAGATGCGGCTGGGGCGCATTGGCGGGTCAATGAATTGCGCCACCGGAGGCGGCACTATCCGCGTTGACACCATTGGCGGGAACGCGGAGTTCTCCACCGGTGGCGGCGAGATTTGGGTGCGCGAAGTGAAGGGCGCGCTACGGGCGTCTACGGCCGGCGGTAGCATTCATATCGAACGCGCGGGCGGCGAGGTGGTGGCCAACTCGGGCGGCGGCCTGATTGAAGTGGCGCATGCCGGGGGGGCGGTGGCGGCCACGACGTCGGGCGGTTCGATCGAGGTGGGTGGCGGGAAGAATGTCCAATGTGAATCGGGGGCGGGCACCATCCGGTTGAAGGCGGCCAGCGGTGCGTTACGCGCGGCTACTTCGCACGGCATGATCCTGGCGGAAATTAATGCGGGAGCGATGCTGAGTAACTCAATTCTGGCCGCTTCCGGCGGTGACATTATCGTGTATCTGCCGTCTAACTTAGCAGTAACCGTGATCGCTCGCATCGAATCGGGCGGAGCCAATGTTAGCGATGGCGTGAGAGCCGAAGTGGCTGACCGGATTGTCTCTGAGTTCGGTGAAATTCAAGCCCATCGCGAGCGCGGGCGGGTCATCACTGCCCAAGGCCGCCTCAATGGGGGCGGGGCATTGTTGGAGCTGGCGGTTTCGGGCGGCTCCATTTATTTGCGCCGTTTAAAGCCGTAGTGAATTTAGAAATTGAGGTTTTACGATTATGTTTCCACTTACTCTTCC
>JAYVRS010000689.1:0-4903 GCA_043776185.1 Bryobacteraceae bacterium
TTAAGCCGCCGGATCCTCCCGAGGCGCAGACGATTATCGACCACAGCCGTGACGCTCCCCAGACCCACGTGCTGGCGGCGGGAGCCTGGAAAGCGCCCCGCGAAGAGGTGCAGCCGGGGTTCCTCTCGATTCTGAATGCCGGCAACCCGAAAACGACGCCGCCCGCCGGGCTAAACTCCACGGGCCGTCGCACCGTGCTGGCCGCATGGCTGGCCGACGGCAAGAATCCACTGACGAGCCGCGTGATGGCCAACCGCATCTGGCACTATCATTTCGGCCGTGGCATCGTCCTATCGCCCAGCGACCTGGGCGTGATGGGAGAGCGGCCGACGAATCAACCGCTGCTGGACTACGTGGCCTCGATCTTGGCGGAAAACGGATGGAGCATCAAGAAGATGCACCGCTTGATCATGCTGTCGGAAGCCTATCAACGCTCTTCGGCGCGCAACGCGGCATGGGCCAAACTGGATCCGGACAACAAGCTCTGGTGGCATTATGACCGGCACCGCTTGGAAGGCGAGGCCATTCGCGACTCCATGCTGCTGGCCAGCGGCCAACTGAACGCGAAGATGTTTGGGCCAGGCGTTCATCCTCCGCTTCCGCCCGGCACCGTGCCAGCGAAGTACGGCGATTGGAAGCCCGAGAATGACCCCACCGAAGCGGACCGCCGCAGCGTGTACATCTTTGAAAAACGCATCATGGTTTATCCGATGTTCGATGCCTTCGACGCGCCGAATCCGCCGGAGAGCTGCGCGCGGCGCTTCCGCACGGTGCTCCTATCGCAGTCATGGATAATGATGAACGATGCGCTGGTGCAGGATTGTTCCCAAGCGCTCGCCACGCGAGTGTTGACCGGCGCACGACTATCCGAGGACCAGCAGGTGGAACGCGCTTACCGGATTGCCTTATCGCGGCCGCCGCAGGAGCAGGAGCGTGCTGCGATGCTGGCTTACATGAATGAGCAGAGTGCCCTGATCAAGGAGCGGCTAACGCGGAACGAAATCGTTCCCGTGCCGAAGAAGATTCCCCAGGGCATGGCTCCGGAACGGGCTGCGGCCTTTGCCGGGTTCTGTCAGGTGCTGATGAACTCGAACGAATTTTGTACGTGAATTAAGCGGCAGGGGGAAGCATGAACCGTAAGCTTCGGCATCGCTGGAACGTCTCATCGCGGCGCGATTTTTTCACGCGAGCCGGCCGCGGGCTGGGGAGAGTGGCGCTGGCGGATTTGCTCGCGCAAAACGCGTCTGCCGCCACGGTCAATCCGCTCGCGGCCAAGGCTCCGCACCACGCGGCGAGAGCCAAGTCCGTCATTTGGCTTTTCATGGAGGGGGGGCCCAGTCAAGTGGATACCTTCGACCCCAAGCCATTGCTCAGTAAGTTGCATGGCCAAGCCATCCCAAGTAGCATCCGCAAACCTAGCCAGACCTCGCGGGGGACGGCCGACAATACTTTGATGGGGTCACGCCGTCAGTGGAAGCAATATGGCCAAAGCGGAGCCTGGGTTTCGGACTGGTATAAGAACGTCGGCGAACACGTCGATGACCTGGCCATTATCCGGTCCTGCTGGGCCGACGGAATCAATCACGTGGGTTCCGTGTGCCAGATGAATACCGGCTCGGTGTTGGCGGGAAGGCCTTCGTGAGGCGCTTGGTCTACTTATGGGTTGGGAACAGCCAACAAGAACCTGCCCTCGTTTGCGGTCCTCACCGACGATCAGGATCCGCTGGGTGGCGCCAACAACTGGAATTCCGGCTTGCTGCCTGCCCTCTACCAAGGCACCCAATTCCGCCGCGGAGACACTCCGATTCTCGACTTGAAACCGCCGGCCAGTATGAGTGACCGTCGGCAGCGCAATGAACTCGGGTTACTCCGTAAGTTGAACGAAATCTGGTCGACGGATAAGCAGGATGATACGGAGTTCAATGCGCGCATCCGGTCGTACGAACTGGCCTACCAGATGCAATCGACCGGGGCCGAAGCGGTGGATCTTGCTAAGGAATCAGACGCCACCCGCAAGTTATATGGCATGGATGAGGCGGCCACCTCAGTATTTGGTACGAACTGTTTGCTGGCGCGCCGCCTGGTAGAGCGTGGGGTGAAGTTTGTTGAACTCTACTGCGGCTCGGGCAGCGGTTGGGATGCGCATTGCGATATCGAGGGCAATTACTCCAAATAGTGCCGGGCGTCCGATAAGCCCATCGCCCGCTTACTCGCCGGCCTGAAGGCGCGGGCTTGCTGCAAGACACGCTGGTGGTGTGGGGCGGCGAATTTGGCCGCACGCCCTTTAACGAAGCCAGCGACGGGCGCGACCACAATCCTTGGGGCTTTACGACGTGGATGGCGGGCGGCGGAGTGAAGGACGGCCGATATGTCGGGTCGACCGACGAAATCGGCCTGCGCGCGGCGGAACGTCCCGTGCATGTACACAATCTGCACGCCACTGTATTATGGCTGATGGGCCTCGATCATTTGCAACTCACCTTCCAGCACAACCGCCGGGCCAAACGGCCCACCGTATTAGCTGGCAAAATAGTGAAAGAACTTTCTAATTAAGGAAACCCATATGAAGACAATTCTATTGACGATGACCTGCGCTTGGGGCTTGCTAGCGGCCCCGGCCTCCGATGCGGTGGCGGTGAAGGAAGTTGCCGCAGCCATGGAATCGCTAAAGCAGGCCATGCTGCACAGGGATGGAGCGGCACTCGACAGGTTACTCAGCGAGGACTTGACTTACATCCATTCCGCCGGCCAGAACGAGACCAAGGCCGAATTCATGAATGCGATTGTCTCCGGGAAGTCCATCGTCGAACGGCTTGATCTTAACGGCACCGCGGTGCGCGTTTACGGCAATACGGCCTTGTATCAGGGAAATGTCGACCTGTATCATAGCAAGACTAACATCGTGCACATGAATATCCTGCATGTGTGGGTAAAAGGCGCGGGCGGTTGGAAGATGGTGGCGCGTCAGGCTACGCGGCTCATACCGGCCAAATGATCGTGGGCCCTTTGGTGGCGCGACAGTCGGATCGCGGCGCACAGCCACGCCCGTTTGCACGATGGTACTCATACGCTGGATCCAATGGTCAGTGAAGGCTATCGCTTCAGCTTCTCCGCCAGTTGCCGTTTCATCTGCTCGGCCTCGGGAGTAAACCAAGCTTCCGGATCAATCCAGTTGGTCGACGCATCCAAACGCCGATGGCCAGCGGTTAGCAGAACCTTTTCTTTGATCGCAGCGTAAGTCGCATGCGGCTTGGTGGCGAGATAAGTGGCCAGGGCAATGCTTTGGGCACTTACTTCGGTTTCTGGGCACAGAGCATGAAACAGCCCGGCAGTGAGGCCTTCGGCGGGCCTGATGGGGTCTCCGGTGAGGAAAGAGCGGCGAGCGAGGGGCACGCCGGCCGCGCTCGCGAGCAAGAGAAACACGCTGGCGGGAAGCCGGACGCCGATGTTTACTTCGGTGAGGGCGAAGCCGTAGTCCGGTGAGTCTGCCATGATGCGAAAGTCAGTACAGAGGGCGGCCAGGGCCCCGCCGGCGTAGGTGTGTCCACTCAGCGCGGCGACAGTGGGCTTGGGCATCCATTGCAGGTGGTCCATCAGCAGGGCGAATTGGTTCAGGAACGTGCTGATTTGGTCGCGCCCATAGGTGAAGACCTCGGTAACGTCGAAGCCGGGCGAGAAGAAACGCGGGCGATCGCTGCCCAGTACGAAAGCGCGCGCCTCGGGGTCGGCCGCAGCTTCGTCAACCGCCTCCAGAAGTTCGGAAACCATGGCGTGGTTCAGCGGATTCGACTTGCCGCGCTGCATGGTGGCCACGGCAATGCCGTTCAGGAGTTCATATCGAATGTGTTCCATACAGCCTTCATGATACTCTCGTGAAACCGTGCCAGAAACAATCGCAATGCGCGCCGGTGAGGAGTTGGCGGCGGTGCCGCTCTCGGCCTACCTCACCGCACACGTGGAAGGCTTCCGGGGACCGCTGGACCTGGAGCAGTTCGCGGGTGGACATTCCAACCTCACTTACTTGTTAAAGACGGCCGGGCGGGAGTATGTTTTGCGGCGCGCTCCGTTGGGGCCGGTAGCGCCCAAAGCCCATGACATGGCGCGCGAGTTTCGGGTGCTGGCAGCGTTGTCGCCCGTATTCAGCAAGGCCCCGCAGGTGCTGCATTGCTGCACGGACGCCACCGTCATCGGCACAACTTTCTACCTGATGGAACGGCGGCGTGGCCGAAATTATCGAGAGGCCAGCGAGATTCCCGGCGACGGGAAGGCCCTGAGTGAGGCGGTGGTGGATACGCTGGTGGACTTACATTCGATCGACCTAGCGTCAGCAGGTTTGCTGGAACTCGGCAAGCCCGCGGGCTTCGTCGAGCGGCAAGTGAAAGGTTGGACCGAGCGTTGGGAACGCTCGAAGACCGAGCCCGTCCCCAAGCTCGACGAGGTCGTCGCGTTTCTGAACCGCACGATTCCAGCGGAGGGTAAGCCAAGCGTGGTTCACAATGACTATAAGCTCGACAACTTACTGTTTGCATTGGATGAACCCCTCGTAGAAGCGGTGCTCGATTGGGAGATGACCACCATCGGCGAGCCCTTGGTGGATGTGGGGATGTCGCTCGCCTATTGGCGCGTGGGCGGGGCCCATGGCGTGAGCGCGCCCGGTCCGCTGGGCTGGTTGAGTCGCGAAGAGTTCATTGAGCGATATGGAGAACGCACGGGACGCGATCTGCGGCATTTGCCGTGGCATGAGACCCTAGGATTAATGAAGATCGCAGTGATTCTGCAGCAGATTTATTTTCGGTATGTTCACGGCCAAACCCAGGACCAAAGGTTTGCCCGTTTTGGCGAGTCCGTCAAGCGATTGGGTGACTTGGCGCACGGGCAGATGGAGCACATCCGTTGAGTTGGC
>JAYVRS010000690.1:0-4900 GCA_043776185.1 Bryobacteraceae bacterium
CCGGAGAAAATGTCCACGCGAACCGTATGGTCAAAGCGTTCGGCACCTCTCGCTACGCCGAGCGCGAAACCAAGAACCGCCGAAACTGTGAGGAGGAAACGTTGTGCTTTCATGCTTCTCACTTTATGGCCGATCCGCCGCTGGGCGATCATCTTCCCGACGAAACGGGGAAACAGCCGGATGAACCGTCGCAAATCCGGCATAATGGAGGTTCCCACCATGGCATTGTCAGACGAGTTTTATCGCATCGGTAAGTTACCACCCTACGTGTTCGCCATCACCAACGAGATGAAAGCCAAGCTGCGGGCCGCCCAGCAGGACGTCGTCGACTTTGGCATGGGTAATCCCGACGGCCCCACGCCCCGGCTGATTGTCTCGAAGCTTGCCGAAGCGGCTCGCAATCCTCGCAATCATCGCTATTCCATGTCGCGTGGCATCCCCAATCTGCGGCTGGAGATCGTCCGCCGGTACCAGCGTAACTACGGTGTCGAGCTGGACCCCGAAAGCGAAGCCATCGTGACGATTGGCTCCAAAGACGCCTTGGCCCATCTGCTGTTCGCGGTCATCGGCCCGGAAGACACGGTCATTGCGCCCGACCCGGCGTATCCCATTCACCAATGGGGCGTCGTAATGGCTGAGGGGCAGGTCTGCCGCCTGCCCATGCCGACGCCGGCGGAGTTTTTGAACCGGCTGACGGATCATTGCAAAAAAGCGGCGAAAGCACCCAAGATGATCCTGGTGAACTTCCCGCATAACCCCACCACCGCCACGGTGGACCTGGACTTTTTCGAAGAGATCATCCGGCTGGCCGACCAATACGGCTCCATGGTACTGCATGACTTCGCCTACGCCGACATTGGCTTCGACGGCTATAAAGCTCCTTCCATCATGGAGGTTCCAGGGGCCAAAGAGCACGCCGTCGAAATATACTCGATGACTAAGAGTTACAACATGGCCGGCTGGCGCGTCGGCTTCTGCGTGGGCAATCCCAAGATGATCCATGCCTTGGCGCGCATCAAGAGCTACCTCGATTACGGCATCTTTCAGCCGATCCAGATTGCCGCCACCGTTGGCCTGCGCGAATGCGATGACGAAGTTATCAAAATTCGCGATACCTATCAGAAGCGCCGCGATGTGCTAGTGGACGGACTCAATGCTGCTGGCTGGGCGTGCGAAAAGCCGCGCGGTTCAATGTTCCTGTGGACGCAAATCCCCGAGAAATTCCGCCACTTGGGCTCGCTTGAATTTTCGAAGTTACTGCTGGAAAAAGCGCTCGTGGGAGTCGCCCCCGGCGTTGGCTTCGGCCCCCTCGGCGAAGGGTATGTAAGATTTGCTTTTATCGAGAATCAGCAGCGGACACGGCAGGCGGTGCGGGCGATTAAGCAGTTACTTAAGAGCTGATCCTATCTTGGTCAAGTTTGGATCTTGTCAGTGGATCGGTCGAGTCGAAATCTCAGCCGTTGGCAGTCCAACGTCGGTTACAGATGCCGCCACCGCAAGGGGGGTGCAAAGCGCGCGAAATCGGTATCGGCGGTCACCCATTCACAGCCTGTTTCAATAGCCAGCGCCGCGTGCCCTGCATCCGGCACCAGCGTTCCTCGAATTCCCGGCCGCGCGCAGAGTTCCTTGAAAATGTTCCAATGCTGCGCTCCGGGTCTCATTACCGAGCAGTGCGGCAACACCAAGAGCTCTTCCAAAAACTCGAATGCCACCCCAGTGGTGCTGGGTGGCTTGAAGATCTTCGGGTTCGTTACGACCCGCACAAAGCCTTCCATGGCCGGTTGCGACAGCGCAAACGGCTCTGGCCCGTTCGCCAACGAAGTCAGCCAATTGGCGTAGCGGAAGTGCTCCGGCGACTCCTCCCGATGGGCATAAACCAGGAGGTTAACGTCGAGCATCAGCACCCGCGTCTATTCCTGCCGGCCATAACGAACTTCATCGTCCGCCGCGATCAGCGCTGAGATGCGATCCAGATCGACGTCCTGATTCACTAATTCGCCCTTCACCGTGATCAACCGAAAGGGATGTCGCGCCTGACCGCTTTGGGGTGCCGATAGGTGCGCCCGTAGCGCGTCCTCGATGAGCTCGCTGAGGGTAATGCTTCGCAGCGAAGCGCACTGTTTCGCCGTCTCAAGCAGCGGATCTTGGATCGAGATCGTGGTTCGCATAGCCCAAGGATAACGCGAGATGCAGAGCGCATCAACAATAGATGCATGTGCATCTCAGCAGCCTAGAGACCGTTTGTGATATAGTCCCGGCGAGGTATCGCACTATGAACCGTAGACAACTGGCCGGCTTCACCCTCGGCGCCTTTGCCGCTGCCCGATCGGCCCTGGCCGTCGTCCATCCCGAAAAGCCGGGCATCAAGCTCTGCGTCCAATCTTCGCCCACGCCTTCGACCGAGCAACTTCTGCACCTCAAGCAACTGGGCGCCGAGTACGTGAGTGTCGGGTCCACACCCGAACTGCGCACCGCTGAAGGCTTCCAGCAAATCAAGAAGACCTACGCCGATGCCGGTATCCAGGTCTGGAACATCGGCAACGTCAGCGTGCATAACATGCCCGAAGTGACGCTGAACTTGCCGGGCCGTGACGCCAAAGTCGCCGAGTATCAGCAGTACCTCCGCAACCTGGGCAAGGCTGGCATTCGCTACACCACCTACGCCCACATGGGCAACGGTATCTGGACCAGCGGCCGCACCGATGTCCGCGGCGCATCTGCCCGGGAGTTTGACCAGAATAGTCCCACGGCGCAGGGTAATTGGGACGGCAAGGTTTTCAAGGGCCCGCTCTCGCACGGCCGCGAGTACACCAAGGAAGAGATCTGGGAGAACTACACTTACTTCATCAAGAAAGTCGCGCCGGTGGCGGAAGAGAATGGGGTGCGGATGGGGATTCATCCGGACGATCCGCCCGTCCCCGTTCTGGCCGGCGTTCCCCGTTGTATCTTCGGTAACTTTGAAGGCTACAAACGCGCCCTTGAAATTGCTAGCAGCCCCAACGTCGGTATCTGCCTTTGCTGCGGCACGTGGCTCGAAGGCGGCAAGAAGCTTACGGGTAAAGATCCCGAAGAGATGATCCGATACTTCGGGGCCAAGAAGATATGGAAGATTCACTTCCGCAACGTTACGGCTCCGCTGCCGCATTTCGTGGAAACCTTCATGGACAACGGCTACTACGACATGTACAAAATCATGAAGGCGCTGCGCGACGTGAATTACGACGGCATCGTCATTTTAGACCACAGCCCCGCGATGGTTGGCGGCAATTATGCGCAAACTGCCTATGGCGTGGGCTATATGCGCGCACTCTTAAACCGTGCCAATGCGGAAGCAAAATAAATAGGGCCGGCCCTAGAACTGGCCTAGGCCACCGAAGCGCTAACGGACTCAATTTTCTCCGGGCCCGAAAGGTCCACCCCTTCCCAGCGCGCAACGACAGCCGACGCCAGGCAGTTACCGAGTAAGTTGACTGACGTCCGTGCCATGTCCAGTACCGCGTCGACGCCTAGAATCAGCGTAACCGGTTCCGTGGGCAGCCCGAACGAATGGAGGGTCCCCATGAGAATTACTAGGCTCGCGCGAGGCACCGCGGCCACGCCTTTGCTGGTGAGCATCAAGGTCAGCATCATCATGATCTGCTGGCCAATTCCTAACTCAATTCCCGCCGCTTGGGCGACGAACATCGACGCGGCGGCCAAGTACAGAGTCGACCCGTCCAGGTTCAAGCTATAGCCCAGCGGCAACACGAACGAGACAATATGCTTCGGTACGCCGAAGCGTTCCATGTTGGCCATCGCCATAGGCAAGGCCGCCTCGCTCGACGCCGTCGAGAAAGCAAGAATGTAGGGGTCCTTGGCCGCGCGGATGAATTTGGCCAGCGGAATCTTCATGATGAAGACCACGGCCCCCAGAACGACGATGACGAAAAATGCCAAGGCTCCGAACATCGTTAGTACTAACTGGGCCAGGTTATAGAGCACGGCAATGCCGTATTGCCCCACCGTGGCGGCCATCGCTCCAAATACGCCCAATGGTGCGGCATACATCACAAACGCCGTGTATTTGAACATCACCTCCGACAGCGATTCACAAAAATGCACCACCGGCGCCGCTTTGTGCCCCACCGCCGCGCAAGCCATGCCAAACATCATGGCGAACACGACCACTTGGAGTACATCATTTTTGGCCATCGAATCGATAATGCTCGTGGGGAAAGTATGCTCAATAATCCCCTGCCAAGTTACATTCGCGGCCGGCGTCTCGATGGCCTTTGCCTTAGAAAGATCGACGCCCTTGCCCGGTTGGAAGAAGTTCACAAAAACCAAGCCCACTAATAAGGCAATCGTCGTGACAATTTCAAAGTAAATCACCGCCCGAATGCCAATGCGCCCCATGGCGCCAGAATGCGCTCCCCCGGCAATGCCAAATACTAACGTGGCGAACAACAAAGGCGCCACAATCGATTTGACCATTTTGATAAAGACCGTACTCAGGATCTTCATCTCCACTCCGGCTAGGGGGAACAAGTAACCCACTAGCACACCCAATACCAAAGATATAAATATCCACGACGTCAGACTAATCTTTTTCATCTCTCTCCCCATTTCAACTTCGAGCGTAATACGTCGAAGAAGAGTAATTTTGGTGGCCGGATCAAGCTAATAGCGTGTTCCGACCGTTGGCAGAGAATCAAGTCGTCGCGGCGCAGCGGCTCTCCCACCTGACCGTCCACGGTCAGATAAGCCCCATCATCCTCGGCCCGGTTATACAAGCGAATCACTCCGGAATCGGGCACAATTACCGGCCGGTTGGTCAGCATGTGCGGACAAATCGGAGTAATTAAGTGCGCGTCCAGTTGCGGAAACAAAATCGGTCCGCCGGCCGACAGCGAGTAAGCCG
>JAYVRS010000691.1:0-1544 GCA_043776185.1 Bryobacteraceae bacterium
CGCGATCATACGGCCGAAGAGGTGGCGTTGCTGACGTTCATCGGCGAACAGATGGGCGGCGCGATTGCCCGCTCGATGCTGAAGGAAGAGAACCTGCGCCTGCAGGAAGAAGCCCTCGACATGAAGCGGCAGTTGGAGACGCGCAAAGTGGTGGAGCGCGCCAAGGGAATCTTGCAGTATCGTTACGGACTGACTGAGGAAGAGGCTTATCTGCGCTTGCGCAACGAAAGCCGACGTTTGCGCCGCCCGATGAAGGATCTGGCCGATGCCATCATTTTGGCAGAGGACTTGAACCGGAAGTCGGACGAGGTGGCGTTGAGCTAGCCGCAGCCGATTCCGGTTCCACGCGGAAGTCCCAGATTTGCAGATTCATTTTGCCCTCGGTGTATTGCACCATGGCGTATTCGCCGGGCTCCAGGTCAACGGTGGGCCACATCTTAAAGAGCCGATCCGCTAGTTGTTGCCGAAAGGCTTCGATGATAATCGGCTCTTCCACTTTTTCATTCACGACGGCGGCGATCGTCACCTTCTCCACTACTCGCGTGCCCTTGGCCGGGGTCAGTTTAAAAAAGTTGAAGGATTCGTCGTCCGAAAGCCGGAAATAGAATTCGGGGCGTTTGCCGTAGACGACGAAGGCCGAATGCTCCGCGTCGATTTCGACGGTCGCCTTGCCGTTGATGATCGGCAGCGGGCTCATCACCTTCAAGATAGATCGCTTGCGGTTGGTGACAAACTTCGACTCAGCGACTTTGAGCGCCTTCATCTCTTCCGCCACTTCGAAATAGACCCCAGGGTCAGCCGGAATGCGAGCCATGCGGGCCCGCTCTTCCTTTTCCACCTTATCTTCGGCGGCGATCAGCTTGTCTTCTTCCACGCGGGCGGAGGTTTTCTTGGTTACTTCGCTTTCCGTGCGGGCAAAGTCGACTAACTCCTTGGGAAGCTCTTCCCAGTCCTGCCGCTCGGTGGAATAATAGCGGACGCGATCGCCCCGGACGTCGTACTCACGCACCACCTGATGGGTGCCGTCCTTGAGATACAACTTCAGCTGGGCCGCTGAAAGGCCGATCGCGAGGAACAAGAGGACGGCGAAACGTCTCATACCCCTATTGTGTCAGAACGCACCGGCATCCGAATTTCGTCCAGCATGTTACGGGCGGATAGCTCCACTTCTAGATCTTTGAGTAAGTTCCGCAGCTGGGGCAACTGTCCACGATAAGCCGGAAACTCAATGAGCGTAAGTCGCTGATGGGTGAGCTGAGGGTTAATGGGGAAATCAGCCAGGGCCAGGGCCTCGAGGGCGCTCTCCAGCATCCGGGGCTCCACGGTGAGACTTACACTTACCAGTTGACCGAGGCCATTGGTGTTACTACTATCTAAAGCCCGCCGCAGGGCGTCGTAATCGTTGGTCATGATGACCATACCTTTCCGGCATTGGCGCCAAACAAACAAAAAACCCGGCAGCCTGCGAGGCTCCGGGTGATCTGATGGATCTTGGCGCTCGCCTTTAGCACTTTTTAACGTGGGTGCAAGTAGCAGAGAGCCGG
>JAYVRS010000692.1:0-1543 GCA_043776185.1 Bryobacteraceae bacterium
GAACGGATGTCCGCTCTGGCGCAGCCGAGTGAGGGCGGCATGGAGGGACGCGAGCGACGTGGCGTCCGCCAGCAGGCGCGCCGGGCCGCCGAGAGCGAAACGGGTGTGGCGAGCGAGAGGCTCAGCGGGGAGTAAGTGTAGGCCGGGGATGCGCATGAGCTCGTTATCGAGCATCTGCTCCCCTAAAACTGGCATGTCCTGATTATAAGAGTTAGGACGTCTCCGCGCGATAGTATTGTTGGGGAAAGGGTCGCGCGGAGACGGTCTGCCTTTGTTGTTATTAGTTCGGACGAGCAGCGCGTTCGTTTTGTTCCCGGCCAGAATATTTTTTCAATCGATAAATTCGACGACCCGGTTTTGTCCGGTGCGGACCAGGATCGTATCGTGGGCGAGTGGGAGACTGAAAGGGAAGTTCCGATGGGAGACTTTCAGTGGCGTCGCGGCATTTCGTTGAGCGTAATCCACCAATCGTTCCGTATATTCGGCGCGCTCCCGGAACGCGGGCTTTTTGTAGAGCCAGATATAACCCGTGTTGTGCAGCAGCATGGCGGTGGCGAGTAGCCCCACGGCCCAGGCATGGTGTTTGCGCCAGCGGCGAAACGCGGCATACCCGGCCAGGCCGATCAGCAGGGCCACGCCGAGGTTGGCGACGTAAGTGTGGCGGCTAGGGACGCTACCCATATACGAGAGGAAGCTATAGGGGGCCAAGGCCGGTACCATCCACAGCAAGGCCAGGCCCACCGTTCGCCGGGTCTGAGCGGATAGGGGCCGTAACAGCAGGAGCAGCACGAGAGCGGCCACGCCCCAGATCCACAGCAGGCGGGCCGCTGAGTTTAGCAACACTCCGAATACGTGCCAACTGACGACAAAGCTGCCGTCCCCGAGGTGCAAATGGCTGGGCCCAGCGGTGAGAATTAAGCCGGTGTAAACGGTGACGGCTGCGGCCAGCGGGGCCAGCGCCCACCAGTGAACCCGCCGCGCCCGCGGATCGAAGAGCAACACTAGCCCCAGAAACGCGACGGCCGCGGCGGCGGACTCTTTCGATAACAGACCGAGCGCGAAGCTCAACAACGTGCCGCCATAGGCCATCAAGGACCAAGTCCGGCGGTCTTCGAGCCATCCCAAGTAACCGTGTACCGCAGTCAAGCAAAACGTAAAGGCCAGCAGGTCCGGCAGCGCGGAATACCACATGATCGCTTCATGCGGGCGTTCGGCGATGGCGAAGAAAGCCGCAGCCCCCAAGGCCACCGGCCAGCCGATCAGACGCCACCGTCCCAAGCCGTAAACCAGCAGCACGTTCAAAGCATGCACCGTCATGGACGTGACGTTGTAAGCCAGGGGCACGAGCCCAAACAGGCGTTCGAGGAACGCCGTGATCCAGATCGTGGTGGCGCGCGACCGGTAGAGCTCATCGCTGAACAACGCACCCCAGGAAGCGGGCGCCGCATACTCACGTGCCTTTACCAAGTACACGTAATCATCCGAAATCAATGCCAAGTTGGCCGTGGACCCGTAAGCCACCCAAACCAGCAAGGCCAAAAGC
>JAYVRS010000693.1:0-1541 GCA_043776185.1 Bryobacteraceae bacterium
TGGGCCTTTCAAAAGAAAGAGATCGAAGCCGTCGCTCCGCATCCGGCCGAAGACGTTGACCTCGAGCAACAGCGCCGGCTACTCTCGAACGTCAACCGCCTGGCCGAAAGTGCCACCGCCGCTTATGACTCCCTTTACGATTCGCCCGACAGCTGCCTGGCCGGCTTGCGCGCCGCCATCAAACGCCTCGACGACCTTTGCCGCATCGACGAAAAGATGATTCCGCTGCGCGAGGCTTTGAAGCCCGCCGCGATCGTCGTCGAAGATGCCTCGCAGGAGTTGCGCGACTATCTGGGCCGCTTGGAGAGCGATCCAGCACGCCTGGAAGAGGTCGAAACCCGGCTCGCCGCCCTCGACAAGCTGAAGCGCAAGTACGGCCAATCAATCGGCGAAGTGCTCGAATTTCTGGACTCGATTAGCCGGCAGCTCTCGGCCGCCGAGTCCGCCGGCGAACGCCGTGAAGAGTTGAAGCGGCAGCAAGCCCAATTCGCCCGCGAATACGAATCCGCCGCCCTCGCGCTCACCGAAGCCCGCAAAAAGACCGCCCGCAAGCTCGAGAAGCGCGTCGAGACCGAACTCGGCCAACTGGCCATGGAACGCACCGCGTTTCGCGCCGACATCACCCCCGCCGCCTGGAGCGCCCACGGTGCCGACGCCGTCGCTTTCCTGGTTTCGGCCAACTTGGGCGAAGTGCCCAAGTCCCTAGAGAAGACGGCCTCCGGCGGCGAACTCTCCCGCATCGCCCTGGCTTTGAAGACGTGCCTGAACGAAGTCAAGAAACAGACCATTCCCCCCACGCTGGTCTTCGACGAGGTCGACGCCGGCATCGGCGGCTCGGTGGCGGTGAGTGTCGGCAAGCGCCTCAAGCAGCTCGCCGGCCATCAGCAAGTGCTCTGCGTCACCCACTTAGCCCAAATCGCGGGCTACGCGGATCATCAGTACTTTGTGGAGAAGCGCGAACAGAAGGGTCGCATTGTTACTTCCATCCAGGAACTAACCCGCGAAGCCCGCATCGCCGAACTCGGCCGCATGATCGCGGGTGGGGAGTTAACGCCGGAGACGCTCAAGACTGCGGAGCAGATGTTGCGGAGTTGAGGCTCACGCCCGTGTAGACTAAGCAGTAGGAAGCCATGGAAATAGTTACCGTCGAATCGATACCGATTGTCCTCGGCCAAGAAGAGGATGGCCGCTGGTGGGCCGATATCGAATCCATGCCGGGCGTAATGGCCTATGGAGACACCCGAGTGTCAGCCATCGCCAACGTCCGTGCCCTCGCCCTACGTGTCGCCGCCGATTGCATCGACCACGGCGAGGAAGTCCCCGAACCCTTCGCGAAAGTCTTCTCGGTGGCATGAGCCATTGGCCATCCGTCAAGGCGAAAAGACTGTTAGCCGCACTACTCCGGATCGGTTGGAGCGTAGCCTGACAACGTGGCTCTCACCGGCGCCTTACTCGAAGTGACTGGCCAAACTACACGTTCGCCTTTCACGACAGCGACGAAGTCGGCCCCAGCCTGCTAGCTCAAATCGCCAAGAAGACGG
>JAYVRS010000694.1:0-1540 GCA_043776185.1 Bryobacteraceae bacterium
CGGTCGTAACGCTTACGCCAAACGACAACTTCAGCGCCTACATCAATTACGATCACGGCACGGAGAGCCAGGCGAACGGCAATAAGACCCCCAACGCGAATTGGGACATTATCGCGCTCGCTGGCAAGTTCCAGCTAAATCCGGCCAACGCCCTCTCGTTCCGGTACGAATACGTCTCCGATAAGGACGGCTTCGCCACTGGATACGGCAGCAAAATAAACCTTCAGGAAATTACAGCGACCTACGAGTACAAGTGGATGAAGGGCTTGCTTACCCGCCTAGAATACCGGCACGACTGGTCGAACAAGGGTTTCTTCGAATACGGAAATCAAGGTCAGCCTTTGAACCCCGGCATCGGAACCTTCACGCCGGGTCCCAAGAAGCACCAGGATACCCTGACTATCGGCTTCGTCGCGTTCTTCGGTCCGAAATAGCTCCTCTGTTGAGCGCTCAGCCAAGCGCGTTATCCTCGGGCCGCCAAGTCCACTTCAGGATTGGCGGCCCACTTTCGTTAGACTGAACCAATGCGCCCACTGCTCCTGCTGCCTGCCATCCTCGCGCTACTGGCGTTTCCATATGGTCCGATGTTCCCATGGTCGCCGTGGAAACCTGGCTACGTTCACACCCCACTCTCCCGCGCGGACATCTACGGCCCGGCCGGTGTCACTCTCCCCGAACCCTATCGGCACGTGGACGAATACATTGCTCTGGCTGAAATCTTTCACCAACTCAAGATCAGCAAACGAATCCTGATCGTCGGCTGCGCCAACTGGAGCGACTTCAGCCGCTTCCATCCTCTGATTGGAAAACCTGGCGCCGTGACCCTCGCGACAGGCACTGTCATTTACGTCACCCCGAGGATCACGGAACGCGGTTTCGACCACGGCGAGTTTTTGCGCCACGAAATCTCGCACGCCGTGTTGCATCAGAACCAGTCGATCCTGAACGCCCTTCGCATCGGAAGAGGCGACCAGCAGTGGCTGAGTGAAGGGCTCGCCGTCTGGTTCGGCGATCAGAAAACCTACAATACGCGGGCCCAATTCCTCGACTACGCCCGCTCGAAGCCGCTCGCCGGACTGATCGATCCCATGCGTCGAGCTCCCGATTTCGACATCCGCTACGGTTACGTCGCCTGGCACCACTTCAACGAATACCTGGTGGCCACCAAGGGCCGCGCTGCCTATCAGTCCTATTTGCTGGCCTGCATGGCGCGACCGGGCGGGTGGCGCGGGCAGTTTCCGGCATCGTTTGGAGACACCTTCGACGCGGCGATTGAAAACTTCGAACGAGCCTTACGAACCAACACCTGGCTTCCGCCCAGCTAGCCTCATGCCGCTCACTTTGGACATTTCACACCGCGGCATGACCGTTTGCCGCGCGCGCCCGGTAGCTTTGTAACCGCCGGTAGTTTTGTGACTCTTCGATTCACTTCGGACATTTCACACCGCTGAAAGACCGCTTGCCGCGCGCGCTCGGTAGCTTCGTAACTACCGGTAGTTTTGTGACTCTTCGGATCACTTTGGACATTTCACACCGCTGA
>JAYVRS010000695.1:0-1538 GCA_043776185.1 Bryobacteraceae bacterium
CGCCGGCATTGAAACCGCTGTCCGGGCAATTCTGGTCTCTCCCAGCTTTCTGTTTCGCGTGGAAAAGAATCCCGCCAATGCCGCGCCTGGGGCCATCCACAAGGTTACCGATCTGGAACTGGCGTCGCGACTCTCCTTCTTTCTATGGAGCAGCATTCCCGATGAGGAACTGCTGAGCCTTGCCGAGAAAAACAGACTGCGTCCCGTGTTGACGCAGCAAGTGAAGCGGATGATGGCCGATCCTAAATCGATGGCTCTGGTCGAAAACTTCGCCGGCCAGTGGCTGCAGCTTCGCAACATCGCCGGGTGGAAACCTGATCCCGATAAGTTCGGCCAATTCGATGAGCCCTTGAAGAGAGCTCTGCAAAAAGAGACTGAGCTGTTCTTCAGCTACATCGTGCGCGATGACCGCAGTGTTCTTGAATTAATAAACTCCGACTACACATTTCTAAACGAGCGGCTGGCCAAGCACTATGGCATCAGCGGCGTTCGCGGTCCTTACTTCAGACGCGTGGGATTGACTGGTGACGAGCGTGGCGGCATCATGACGCAAGGCAGCGTGCTCACCGTTACTTCGTATCCAACCAGAACCTCACCCGTGTTGCGCGGCAAATGGATTCTCGAAAACGTATTGGGGGCGCCACCTCCGCCGCCTCCGCCAAACGTTCCGGCGCTGACCGAGACGTCGGCCAAGTCAGCCAAAGATTTGCGGGCAGCCCTTGAAGCGCATCGTGCGAACGCCGCTTGCGCATCATGTCACTCACGACTTGACCCGCTGGGCTTCGCGCTGGAAAACTACGATGCCATCGGCAAGTTCCGCGCCAAAGACGAAGAGGTGGACGCCTCCGCCCAATTGCCTGGCGGAGTCACCTTTAAGGGCGCTGTTGGCTTGAAGCAAGTTTTAATGGAACGGCACGACGAATTCGTCGACTGCTTTTCAGAAAAGATGCTGACTTACGCACTGGGCCGCGGCTTAGAGCATTATGACTTGCCCACCGTTCGCGAAATCCGTCGTCAAACGGCAACCGGCAACTACCAATTTTCCGCCTTGGCGCTGGCGATAGTAAATAGCGTTCCATTCCAGCAGAGGAGAACCCCAACCAAATGATCATCACCAGGAAATCTCTCGATCGCCGCTTCTTTTTGCGCGGCGTCGGTACCGCTTTGGCCCTGCCAATTTTGGATGCGATGACCCCGGCATTCGCCGCCGCCAGCAAGACCGCGGGGGCGCCGCCGATGCGCATGGCGTTCCTCTACGTGCCCAACGGCATCATCATGAAAGATTGGACGCCGAAAGGCGATGGCCGCAACTTCGAGTTCACCAAGACGCTGCAACCTCTCGAACAGTTCCGCGAAAAGCTGCTGGTGATGAGCGGGCTTGACCACTACACCGGCAATTCGCTGGGCGATGGCGCGGGCGACCACGCACGGGCCGGTTCGACATGGCTGACCGGCGTGCATCCCAAGAAAACCGAAGGGGCCGATATTCGCGTCGGTATTTCCGCCGACCAGATCGCCGCCAAGGAACTTGGCAAGCA
>JAYVRS010000696.1:0-4874 GCA_043776185.1 Bryobacteraceae bacterium
GAGCAACTGGGGCTCGAACGCAGTAACCTCTACCGCAAAATGAAAACCCTAGGAATCGCCGCCAAAGAGTAAGTGGCCGCTTGTCCAGCCGGGCACACCTGACGAACCCCGACCGTGAGGGAGGGGATGTTGGTTGACTTAGTGGTTATGACGCGGAATTTCTTTACCGACATCCTGGTACTTAACCGCAAACTCCAGGATGGCGCCGGTTTCCAGTTGACCGACATGGCTGCGGAATAGCTCCTGCCAGGGTGTTTGGTGAGGACGGTTTTCGATCTTCATGGTCGCCCGGCGGCTGGCGATTTCGTGGTCGGAGATAAGTACGTCGACGCGGCGCGTATTGAGATCGACGTGGATTTGGTCGCCGGTTCGGAGGATGGCCAGATTGCCACCGATGGCGGATTCGGGCGAAGCATTCAAGATGGAAGGGCTAGCCGAAGTGCCGCTTTGGCGTCCATCGCCGAGCGTGGCCATTTGGTTGACGCCGATGCGGATCAGGGCGTCGGGCGGCTGCATATTCACCACTTCGGCGGCGCCCGGTTGGCCCACCGGGCCCACGCCGCGAATCACCAGAATGCAAGTCTCGTCGATCTCGAGAGCCGGATCGTTGATGCGTTCGTGATAGTCTTCGGAGCCTTCAAAGACGATCGCCCGGCCCGTAAAAGTATTTTCCGATCCCGGTTTAGCGAGATAGCGCTGGCGGAACTCTTCGCCGATCACCGACGTTTTCACGAGGGCGGAATCAAAGAGATTTCCACTTACTACGAGGAAACCGGCATTGGGCATCAGCGGATCATTTACCGGCCGGATGACTCTGGCATCTAGCGTGCGGCACTTACTGTAGCTATCGCCAACGGACTTACCACTTACAGTAAGCGCTTCCGGTTTGATAAGCGCGGCGGCGAGTAACTCGCCCATCACGGCCGGAACTCCCCCGGCGCGATGATAGCCTTCGCCAAGATACTCACCGGCGGGCTGACAGTTGACTAACAGGGGCACGGCGTGGCCGATCGTCTCCCACTCCTTAATGTCGATATCGATGCCGATGTGGCGGGCGATGGCGTTAATGTGCGGGGGACAGTTGGTGCTGCCGCCGATGGCCGAGTTGACCACGATGGCGTTGTGGAAGGCGGCGCGCGTGAGGATCTGGCTGGGTTGCAGATTCTCCCGCACCATGGCCACAATGCGACGGCCGGTTTCGTAGGCCATCTGGGCGCGCTCCCGATGGGGGGCCGGGATGGCGGCGCAGCCCGGCAAGGACATGCCCAAAGCTTCGGCCAGCGAATTCATCGAAAGCGCCGTGCCCATGGTGTTACAGTGCCCGATGCTGGGGACCGAAGCGGCCACCATCTCCATGAAGCCGTTGTAGTCAATGGTGCCGGCGGCGAACAGGCGGCGCGCTTCCCAAATGGCCATACCGCTGCCGGCGAGCTTACCGTCGTAGTAACTGTCCATCATGGGGCCGCCGGAAAAAACGATGGAAGGGATGTTGACGGTGGCGGCGGCCATCAATCCGGCGGGCGTGGTTTTGTCGCAACCAGTGGTGAGGATGACGCCGTCGATGGGATTGCCGTGCAGCACTTCCACCAGGCCGAGGTAGGCCAAGTTGCGGTCGAGCCCGGCGGTGGGGCGCCGGCAGCCTTCGTGGATGGGATGCACGGGAAACACGAAGGGTAATCCGCCGGCATCGCGCACGCCGTCGCGCAGGCGGCCTTCGAGCTCAAGGAGGTGGCGGTTGCAAGGGGAAAGGTCGCTGCCGGTTTGGGCGATGCCGATAACGGGTTTGTCGCTTTGGAGCTCTTCGCGGGTAAGGCCGTAGTTGGGGAAGCGCTCCATGTAGAGCGCGGTCATGCCGGGGTTGGCGAGGTTGTCAAACCAATTGCGGCTACGGAGCCGTCCGGGGCATTCCAGTTTGGGGTCGAGGGGCATGAGCCACTATTGTAGGGGATCGGCGCCGCTAAGCGTGAGAATAGTATTTAAAAATGCCTTCAACTCCGGGCACTCGGCTACGGCGACCGTGAGGTCTTTCCCCTTGAGGATTCGACCGGCGTCGCGCGTCTTAGAGTATTCGCGCTTGCAGGTCCCGATTCGGAAGATTTCGACTAAGTGGTAAGAAGGGGGCTTTCCGTCGTTCACGGTTTCGGGATGTGCGGCCGGTGCTCTTTTGTTGTGTCCGGCAATTTTCTGAATATCACTCCAATAGGGCAATAGCCAAGCCTCGAAATCGTGCTGGGCGGCGTGTGGATAGAATCGGGGGTTATCTTTCACCCACATTTTCATTTTTTGTTTCGCATCGGCGGCGCTGCTGAAATCGTTCGTCCCGGTATATACGTCGGTCAGCGCGATCACGGCGTCGGATGGGGCTTTGCCGTTTCCGAGTAAGTCCTCGACGGTGCGACGCAGCTTCTCATCTTTGTAGACCCGTCCATCACACGGAAAAGGATCGAGGTTCGGCATCATCCTCTCGGGCAAACGGCTCTTTAGAAAATCACGCAGGTGCGGCATGAAGGCGCGCTCCGTTTGTCCCTCAACCATTATGGTGATCTTCAAGCTCGCGCTCCAATGCGGCCGTTTCGCCAAAGCTCGTCGAGGGAATAGTCTTTCAACCAATCATCCAAGTCCAATTCGTCAGCGCGGGTCAACGTGGTCATCCCTTCGCCGGTGGAGTCAAGAATGACTACTTCCTCAGGTTTAAGAAAGCGAATTAGGGTGTCGGAATGCGTGGCGACGATGATTTGCGTGCGCCGGGACGCCTCTCGTAACTGGTCGGCCAACAGACTCAATAATTCCGGATGCAGACTGACTTCGGGTTCGTCGAGCAGAGTAAGTGCCGTAAGTCCAGGGCTTTGTAGCAACGTTGTTAGCCATAAGAATCGCAAGGTGCCTTCGGATAGCTGGTGCATGTAGAGTGGCTTCGAGAACCCGCGTTCGCGCCACGCCAGCGCCAGCGTAGCGGCAGCAACGGGCGGGAAATCCAAGCGATCAAATCGGGGGAAAGCTGCCCGAAGCGAGTCTTCAATCGCCTCGAACCGGTTCCGATCAGCCTCCCGAAGGTAGAAAAGGCACGATACCAAATCCTCGCCGTTTCGGCCCGGTAAGTCCGCTGGTCCCATGGCTTGCGGCAAGCGGACGGGTGCTCGGGGATCGACATTGAGGACGTGATAAAAGGTTGACGATGCCAACCGGCGTCGAAAATCTTCGGGTTCCTGGAACATCTTCGGAACCTGCGACAACGAAGTCTCCAGCGGGTTGTGCTCCCAGGTGGGAGGCAAGAGATGCTTCTTTTCTGGATCGTAGTACTTGACGCTTCGCTCGAACGAATTGAGGTGCAGGAACGGCGTCGGATGATTCTTCCGGCTTTGCCTCAACACTTCTTCGCGAATCACATGGGAATGCCCCTGTGAGCGCAGCCATAAATTATATTCGAGAGGTTCGTGACCAGGAACCTCCATTGTGATTCCGAGCCCAAGTTCTTCAGCCTGGTCGTAAGTAAGTATGTTGGCCAGGCCGGAGAGTTCGGAAAGCGATGAACTTAGTCGTCCTTGAGCGGAAGACGCGAGCAGGGACAAGACGTCGAGTACGGACGTCTTCCCTATCCCATTGGCTCCGATCATCACCGATAGCGGACGCAAGGCGAGGCGCACGTCGCTCAAGCGGCGAAAGCCCTTTACGGAGAGCTGGCCAAAATGTACTGAAGAGTGATCCATGTTGGGGTTGCTGGCTAACGCCATCACTTATTCATGTTATCTCGCCGGAGACTCCGCCTGACGCTGGACGTTCAGAAAGGGGCGGGCTAGAGTGAGGTGTGGAGTTCCAGCATCGAAGATCGTGGGGCGCGTGGAGAGTTTGTGGCGGTATCCGGTGAAGAGTATGCGGGGCGAGGAATTGGCGCAGGCCTTTGCTGGATTTGGCGGAATTTATGGAGATCGCAATTACGCTTTCTTGAGCGCCGGGGCGAGCGCCGGGTTTCCTTATTTGACGGCTCGCGACAAGGAGACGATGCTGTTGTATGCGCCGGTTTACCGGCACGCGGATCGGATGGGTGAGCCGTCGAATTTAGCACAGGCGGCGGCGTTGGGGTCGGGCGTTACTCCGTTGTATGCGGTGGGTGACGACGTTATGGTGGATGTGCGAATGCCAGGCGGGGAGATGCTGCCGATTGATAACGCGCGATTAAAGGAGTCGTTACGGGAGGGTCTAGGGGAGAAGCATGAGTTGACTTTGCGCCAATCGCATCGTGCCATGACGGATTGCCGGCCGATTTCGTTATTTTCGCGGCAAACGGGCTCGCAATTGAGCAAGGAGGTGGGTGCCGATTTGGATTTGCGGCGCTTCCGGGCGAATGTCTACCTGGATCCCTCGCGGATTTCGAAGCGTGGCCCATTTACTACAACGCCATCATGAAAATCCTCATCCAGCAGCCCGACGTCCACGACGACGCCGTCGCCGCAGCCAGGGAAATCGGGCAAAAACATCTCAGAAACGCATCGAAGCCAACCGCCGCAACGCGCAAAAGTCCACTGGACCCCGTACCGTCGCAGGCAAAGCGAAGTCAGCCACCAACTCCACCGCCACGGCTTCAGCAGCCTCAACATGAACCCCGTCGCCCGCGGTTGCTTCTTGCACACCGAGGACGAAAGCCAATTCCGTGGCTTACTCAACGAATATTTTGTCACTTACAACCCCCCGCACCCCGACGAACTCGACTTACTCACGGAAACCGTCTTCGCAAAGTGGCGGCAACAACGCATCTGGCTCGCCGAAACTGGCCAAATCGAAATCGCCATCGCCCAAGGTGAAAGCGAACTCCGCAAATCCCTACCCAGCGCCGACGCCAAAGCTCACTTAGCCAACGGCATCGCTAAGTCCGAAGC
>JAYVRS010000697.1:0-4871 GCA_043776185.1 Bryobacteraceae bacterium
GCGTGACAGCTTCGCCGACTTTGCGGAGCAGGACTTTTTCGAGTTCCAAACCTCTATTATAAGGTGCGCCGGGGAATTGCTTGATTAAATTACGTTGAGGACGGCGTTGCGTGAGCCGAAATGCATCCCCGACCTGGCGGTCGGGGCTAGGCGAGGGCGACGGGCGAGGGCAACGAAAAAGGCCGCCCCGAAGGACGGCCTTTTTGTCGTGGAACGGCCGGTTAGAAGCTCAAGCGGAGAGTCAACTGAAGGTTGCGCTCGCTGCCCTTGCCAGTGATCTTGCCGAACGTGGCTGCCGTGGGATTCGCATCCACGCCGCCCCAGTTCGGATGGTTCACCCAGTTGAAGGCTTCCGCCTTGAAACTGACCGCTTTGCGTTCGGCGAACTTGAAGGACTTCATCATCGCCAGGTTCCAGTTCTGGAAGCCCGGGTTGTTGAAGCTGATCGAGTTGCGGTTTTGGCTCGGCAGCAGCCCATTGGCCGGCTTGGTGGCCAACGCATTGGTACCCTGCGAGGTGGGGAAGTAGAAGTTCGGCTCCCCGGTGTAGTTGCCAGCCGCCGTGACGTTGCTAAACTGACGTCCGGAATTGTCCGGCGTGAAGTTCAGGTTCCACGGCTTGCCGTTGGCGGACCCGATGCCTAGATAGTCGTCGCCATTGCCGACGGTGAACGGCGTACCGGTTTGACCCTGAGTAACGGCCATCAACTGCCAGCCACCGGCGACCGTCTTGAGGGCGCGATTCGTGTTGCCGCCATTGAAGAACGGCAGTTCGTAAACCACGCTCACCACGGCGATGTGACGCGTGTCGTTGGCCGACTTACCCCAATTTAGACCCTGGTTGAAGGTGTCATAGAAACCGTCGCGCGGGCCCGAGTTGTTGTCCATCGTCTTCGACAGCGTGTAGGAGAAGCTGTAGAGCAGGCCCTTGGCGAAGCGGCGATTCGCTTCCACCTGCAGACCATGGTAAGTGCTGCGACCCGAATGCTCAAGCATGGGGATGTTGGCAAAGCCCTTGAAGGGGCGTAGGAAGTTGACATTCGCTCCGGCGTTCTCGGGCTTGAACGTGGTGCCGGTGGGCAATTGATTCAAGTCGCGTTCGCGGGCCAGGAAGTTGGCTGCCGTGCCGACGTAGCCGACTTCGAGCGTGGTTCCAAAACCGATCTCGCGTTGATAGGTGGCATTCCACTGGTAGGAAAGCGGCACTTTGTAGGCGCGATCAATGGTCATGAAGAATTGCGGGAACGCCACGCGAGCGGCGCCGCCGGGCTGATCCGCGTTGCCGTTGGTGACCGAGGCCGTCGGCTGGAACGGCGGGTTGCCGCCTAAGAAGACGCTGTCGTAGACTCCGGGCCGGGCGACGAAGCCGCCGAAGCCTAAGCGAATCACCTGCTTGTTGGTGACCGAATACGCCATGCCAATGCGCGGCATGAAGTTCATCCGGCTGGGCGAAGGATATCCGTTCCCGCCGTCGAGCAGGTTATTGTACAGGCCCGAGTCGATGGCCGGAACGCGTCCCTTGCCAGCCGCCGGGAATTCTTTGCCAGGGATGCGGACACCGTTGAAGCGGTTGCCGCTGATCACGTTGCCCGTGACACGGTCGAGCACGGCGGCGTTGGCGGAATCATAGTTCTTCGGGTCGAAGTAGGCCATGTTGCCCCACAACGATTTGTAGTAACCGTTCTGCCAGGTACCGCGGAAGCCCAACTCCACCTTCAGCTTTTGGTTAACACGCCAGGAATCCTGGGCAAAGTACTCAAACATGTGGCCGCGATACGGAGTATAGCTGCGGTTGCCGATCTCGGCGTACGTGGAGAAGAGGCCGAGCGCCGCGTTGGTGATACCGGTTCCCGTGCCAGGCGCACCGCCCGGACGAGTGTCGTTGAACTCAAAGCGGCCGTTCTGGTTGTTCGTACCGCCGGGGACGCCGGAGACGTTGATTTGATCAAAGTCATTCTGGCCGGAGCGCTCTAAGATGGCACCGAACTTAAACGTGTGGTTACCGGCAATCTTGGTGAAGTTGTCCGAAAACGTGTAAATCGGGCCCGCTGAACTCGACGGATAAGGACCGCCGTCGATCGTACCCACGTTGGGGATCGCGATCGTCGGAATCTTGTCCTGAATTTCCTTAGGGTCACTGAAGATATAGGGATAGGTGATGTTGTTCACCGAGCGCTGATAGCGGCCTAGGCGACCGACGGCGATCGTCACACGGTCGTTGGAACCGGTGATCGTCGCTTCGTTGATCATCGTCGGACTCAGCGTCCACACGTGGGTCATGCTGGCGGTCTTGTTCGGACGGTTGAGCGAGGAAGGCGCAAAGTCAAAGCCAGCCGCGAAGCCATTCACCACGTCGAACGAGTAGTTCAGGTGGCGAAAACGCACGGTCTGGTTTGAGGTCGGGTTGTAGTCGATCGACACCGTATCCTTGCGCTGATTCTGCGGTTGCGGCCGCACCTGAAAGAAGTTAGCGTTGCCGGGGAAGACGCCGTTCGGAGCCGGATAAGCCCGTAGAAAGGCAATTCCATTCGCGCTCAGACGGTTGGGAGGAATCACGTTATTCGGAAAACATCCCGGCCCGCCCACCGTGGCCCCCGTGGTGGTGCAAGTCAAGTTGCTCTGGGGATCAGCGATAGCGCGCGGTGCGCCGTAGAACAAGTTGGTGCCCAATAGTTCGCTGAAGTCGCCGTTGCGCATCGCGAGCGTAGGAACACGTTGGCCGCCGTTGTTGACGTCCTGACGATACTTCACCCACTCTTGCGCCCAGAGGAAGAACAGCTTCTCACGTTGCTTGTTGAACACGCCGGGGATCGTGACGGGTCCGGAGAGGTTGTAGCCGTACTGGTTAAAACGGAACGGAGCGGTAAAAGCGGTGGAAGCGGCGCGATTGCGCGTCCAGCTATTGGCATCCAACTGGCTGTTACGGAAAACTTCGTAAGCGGAACCGTGGAAGTCCTTCTGCCCGGAACGCGTCACCATGCGGATTTGGCCATTGCTCGAACGGCCATACTCAGCTGAGTAATTGGCGGCGAGGATCTGCACCTCTTGCACGGTATCGGCGTCGGCGGTGCCGATCGAAGTGCCGTTGGCGCGGGTGCGGATAGCGACGGCACCGTCCACGGTGATCAGGGAATCCTGCGAACGGCCACCGTTGATGGTGAAGCCGCCGCTCGACAGGCCGAAGCTGAAGCCCGAGAGCGCGCCACCACGGACGCCGGGACGCAGCAGGGCCGCGAACAGCGGATTGCGGCCGTTGAGGGTGAGGTTTTGAATCTGGGCCTGTTCCACGGTCTTGCCGACGGTGGCGGACTCGGTGTTCACCTGCGCGGCGCTGGCTTCCACCGTTACTGAATCGCTGATCTGGCCCACCGAAAGGTCAATATTGACAGCGATCGGAATACCAGCGTCCAGCTTGTTGCGGCTCGAAGCCGACTTCTTAAAGCCCGGCGCTTCCACGGTTACGGTGTAGTAGCCGGGGGCGATGTTGGTGACGGTATAGAAGCCACCGTTGTTGGTATTGGTTTGGCGTTCAAACGCCGTGTCTTCGTTGCGAAGGGTGACTTTGGCGTTGGCGACGACAGCGTTGCTGGAATCTTTCACAACACCGGAAATTGACGCATTGTCCGATTGCGGGAATGCTAACGTGGCGAAAGCGAACAGTGCCAAGGTGGCGACCGTTGCTCTACGTAGAGCGGCCTGAAGCATGTACTTCTCCTTAGATTCAGGCCCGTATCAAAAGCGAATACAGACCCGTTAGAGGCAGTTTATCAGGTCTGGCTAGAAAGTACAGCCCGGGTTTGATCACGTTTGCATGAATTTTGCTCGAGCTTTCCCGAATTCGTACGCTTTTGGTAGCGATGGGCGCTTTAGAATCGGAAGATGATGCCGACGGTTTTTCTGCTGATCACTGGTGCTTTCGCCTTCGACGCGAGCCCTGAGCTGGCGCGCTGGGAGCGGCAAGCTCGCGCGGTGAATGTGGTGCGCGACGACTGGGGCATCGCCCATGTGTATGGCAAAACCGATGCCGATACGGTTTTTGGGGCGATGTACGCGCAGGCCGAGGATGACTTCAACCGGGTGGAGACGAACTATCTACTGGCGATGGGTCGGCTGGCGGAGGCGGAGGGCGAAGGGAAGATCTTTCAGGATCTGCGGATGAGGCTGTTTATCGATCCGGCGGACTTGAAGGCGAAGTACGCGGCGAGTCCGGCGTGGCTGCGCAAGCTGATGAACGCCTTCGCCGATGGGCTGAATTTCTATTTGGCCAAGCACCCGGAGGTGAAGCCGCGCGTGATTCAGCGCTTTGAGCCTTGGATGGCGTTGAGCTTTACGGAAGGTAGTATCGGTGGCGATATCGAGAGCATCAATTTGAGGCAGTTGGAGGAGTTCTATGGCGGCCGGCGCGCTGGTATTTTGCCCGAGGCTTTGACGGAACCGGGTGGTTCGAACGGCATCGCGATTGCGCCGATGAACACGGCGGGCAAACGCGCCTTACTGCTGATTAATCCGCATACGTCCTTCTTCTTTCGCTCCGAGTTGCAAATGGTGAGCGGCGAGGGTCTCAATGCTTACGGCGCGTCCACCTGGGGGCAATTTTTTATTTATCAAGGCTTTAATGATCGCGCGGGCTGGATGCATACTTCCAGCGGCATCGACACGATTGATGAGTATCTTGAGAGCGTGGAGAAAAAAGGAGCGGGCTTCGTTTATAAATACGGCGGCGCTACGCGGCCGGTGATCGCACGTGAAATAAAGGTTCCCTACCGGGGTCCGAATGGGATGCTCGAAAAGACTTTCACGGTCTATCGCACGCATCACGGACCCATTGTGCGAATGGCTGATAGTAAATGGGTGAGTGTTCGCCTCATGCAA
>JAYVRS010000698.1:0-1535 GCA_043776185.1 Bryobacteraceae bacterium
CCGCAGTCCACGCTCCGCAACCCCTTTCCTGGCGGCTTAGTGCCCGTCAGCGGCAAGACCTTCGGTCGCTACACCGACCTCGGCGGCTCCCCCATCTTCTACAACCAGGACTTTAAAGTCGGTGTCAACGACCGCATCAACTTCAGCCTTCAGCGCGCCCTGCCCGGACAACTCGTGGTCGACGCCACTTACTTCATCAACTTTGGTAGCTATAACCCGGTTACGCGCAATCTCAACCAGGTGGATCCGCGCATCGGTTACAGCCAGGGTGCCGCCACAGTCGCCAACGTCGCCAATCCGTTCTTCAATAAACTACCTGCCCAGCAAATGCCCGGACAGTTACGCACTCAAGCCAACGTGCCGATTTCGCAGTTACTCCGCCAATATCCGCAGTATGGCGACATCCAGCAACGTCTTGTCGGCAAAGGTCTCAGCCGTTACCAAGCTCTCCAGATCCAGTTACAGCGGCCCTTCGTTCAGGGTTTCAATCTGGTCCTCGGCTATAACTACAATCGCGAACGCAATCAGGAATACTATGACGAGCAGGATAACTTCACCGACAACCTGAATTTCTTCCCCGCCGCCAACCCTCGCCACCGCCTTACCGGCGCTTCCATCTATCAACTGCCCTTCGGCAAAGGGCGTAAGTTCATGTCCAACGCCAATCGCGCCGTCGATGGCGTCTTCGGTGGGTGGTCCCTCAGCGGTCTCTTCTCCATCAACTCTGGCCAATACATCCGCTTCGGCGGACTCCTGGTCAGCGGCGATCCCACCATCGATAGCCCCACCCGCGACCGCGTCTTCGATACCACCAAGTTCGCCCGCTTGCCCGCCTTCACCCGCCGCACCAATCCGCTTCAATACGGCGGCCTCCGCTCGGCCGCGTTCAAAAATGTCGACCTCACTCTCGCCAAGAACTTTGCCATCACTGAGCGAGTCAAGTTCGAGCTGCGCATGGAAGCCTACAACGCCACCAATAGCTTCAACGGCGATTTGCCTAGTAACGCCTTTGGCACGTCAGCCTTTGGCGCGGTTACCGCTCAACGTCCTGGTTACCTCGGTCGTCAGCTTCAATACAGCGGCCGCTTTACTTGGTAGCTGTCGCTTTCCTCTTACTCACGGCGCAGGACTTTGCTCAAACAAAGTCCTGCGCCGTTTGCCATTCTGAGATTGCCGCGCAACAGTCCACCACCCATCACGCCCACGCTCTCCACTTACAGCCCGACCAACGCTGGGCCTTCGGCGCCGGCGCTCAAGCCATCACCTATGTCTCCCAAACCAGCGCCGACACTTATCTCGAACACGGTCTCTCCTGGTATAAGAAATCTGGCTCTCTGGCACTTACTCCCGGCCATCGCACCCCCACCGGTGTCACTTACCAAACCTTTGCCCCCGATGCCAACCTCATGCGCTGCTTCCAGTGCCATTCCACCGGCAAGCTCCAACTTACTTCTTCGCGCTCCATCGCCCCCGCCGAAACCGGCGTCCGCTGCGAAGCCTGCCACGGTCCGGGGGCCGCCCACGCCGCTGCCCCC
>JAYVRS010000699.1:0-1535 GCA_043776185.1 Bryobacteraceae bacterium
CTCTTCGACCTGCACCAATACGAACTCATCGACGGAGAGCTGATCAAGAAAATGAGTAAGAATCACCGGCACATCCGGGCTGTCACGCTGCTACGTCTATGGCTGACATCTGTTTTCTCCGGTCTCGCTCTCGGCTTTGAGATCCCCGTTGACGTCCGGCCCGAAGACAACCCGGCAAGCGAGCCCGAGCCCGACGCGGTGGTGGTTAACGGGTCCATGCTCGATCTTGCGCCCCGGCCCAAAGCCACTGACATTCTGCTGCTCGTGGAAGTTTCCGACACTTCTCTCGCCTTCGACCTGAAAGCCAAAGCCGCCCTCTATGCCCGCGCCGCCATTGCCGAGTACTGGGTCCTCGACGTCAATTCCCGCCGCCTGATCGTCCACCGCAGCCCACAAGCCGGCACCTACCACGACGTCATCGTGTACGCCGAGTCCGAGTCCGTAGCACCCCTCGCTTCGCCCGGTTCTGTCGTCAATGTCGACACTCTCTTCTAGCCGCACCTGAAATCTTCAGAAAAAATCGCGGTTTTCGAAAAATAAATGAGAAGAATCGGCTCTGAATCCCACTTATAAGTAGGATGACGAAAATCCGATTCTCGCTGGCCGTTGCCGCGACCGCCATACTGATCGCCGTCGCGCCGTCCTTGTCCCAATCCGATGCAGCCAACGAAGGCCTGCCCCAACCAGCATCGCTTGGGGCGCAGGTACCATCTTCAAACCACGCAAGCATTCATAACTACCAAGTGAACTCAGGCGAAGTAGGCCGCAGCGCCCCACAAAGTGGCGCCCCGCGGTAAGATCCACCGCAGAAACTTTAGAAGTTGAGGGAAAACGAAATGGAACTAACAGGCGGTCAAGACTTTCTGACTGAAGAAGATCTTGCGGCGGCTTGGCAGGATGTTGGCGAGGTGAAACCAACCACCGCTTACATATTTGCCCACCAGATCCTGGAACACGAATTCAACAGGCGTCTTAAGTTCGCACTCAAACAGTGGCAGGAAGACAAAGACAAATACTTGCGGGGCCGATGGCTTCGCGCCATGTTGGCCAATATTCCTGCTGCGCAGGCGCTAAGCCGCGACCGCAATGATCCTCCACTCCAGGGAACTGCGTATGAATGGACAGATGGCACGCGAGGACTGGTGGTTGCGATTGAGGGGCCTTATTCTCCGGGTGAGGCAATTTTTTGCGGGGTCCTTTGGACAGAGGGTCAAGAGGAAGAGGCCAGTTATCTTCTATTGGAGCAGGGTTACGATCGGACGATTTTGGCCGCTCGCCGGGATGGAATGCATTGCAATAGGGGCCCGGCGATAGCGCAGTCGGCATCGGAATTTGCCGAGCTAGCAAAGGCACACCGGGAGCGTTCGCCGCAAGCCACTGACGAGAACGGGTTTCCCGAATGAAACTGCCAAAGGTAAGAACGGCAAAAGCCGGCGAAGTTCCATTCTCCATTGCGCGCTGGTTAGGCGCTGCGATATTCGGCGGGCTCATTGCTGGTTACGCTCAGAACGCATCGAATTACACGATACCGGTCA
>JAYVRS010000700.1:0-1534 GCA_043776185.1 Bryobacteraceae bacterium
AAATTGTTTTGCAAACCTTGGTGGGGTGAGTTTTCGACCAAATCTCGCCTCAAAATGAGCAGGGGGGTTTTCAGCAAACTAAGCGGAATCGCTGCGGCCACGAGAACTTGTCTCACCTGACGAGATGCTCGAAAGGCAGCACATAAAAAGAACAATAGCGACGGAAATAGTTGTGCAAATTAAATCGGAGGAAATTGAAATGCGAATCTGGACAACCAAAGAAGCCAGCAAAGTGAAGGCTTGGGCATCACTGAATCCAAATGAGCGAGTAACCATCGAAGTACTCGCGGAATCATTAAGTCGAACGAAAAAGTCCGTGCAGGATTTTCTGCGGCGCGAACTCGGGCCGGGTAATCTTCCTTGGCGCGAAAAGCCGCGATGGCCAAAGGAGGCGGAACGGAGCCCGGAAGCTGTCCGGAAATTTGTTCAACGGCACCGTCCGCCAGATGCGGAAGAGAACGGGGACAACGGACTATCCATCTCAGAAGTTGCCAAGGATCTGGGAATCTCACGGATGTCGGTCTACCGGCTGTTACAACAAGGAAAGCTTCGGCGATTCAAGGGTAGAATTGCCGAGTCCTCGTTCGAATCGTTACTCCGTAACCATCCAGATGCCGTGCCATACCGGCGACTTGGCCGCGCACAGCAGGAATGGCTTGTGCTGAATGGGTACCCCGACGCGACGTTAGTCGTGAAGCGCCCCAGTTCGGCTGGCCTACTGAAATAAAGGTAGATACTCTTCGGTTAAAGCGTGGGCACCCGTTCGGCAAGGTGTTGGAACTCCGGCATTAACTCGAAAAGTTGACGAACCGTGGCGACTTGCTCCCCGTACTGGTCAATCTTGGTCGGCTCAAGATTTCCAAGTGGGGCTGTCATTTTGAGATGGCGGACCCTGGTTGGTTCGATCGACATTAAGCGGCAACAAGTCGCATCAGCGGCTACTGGATCATCGGCAAATACCAAGCAGCCGAGATTGCGCATTGCGCCGTGGAGGGGCCCATTCCCTTCCATGGCTTCAATTCCATCGGCGATCACATAGTGAATCGGAATTGTTGCCGCTAATTCCGCGATAGAGTTGTCGATGCCTTGCCAGTGGAGGACGTTCTTCGGCCAGCCGTAGACGCTTCCAGGAACGCAGCCAAACAGATTCTTGAGGCTGAGCGTGACTCCGGCCCAGTGGTGCGTCTTGATCTTTGGCATGGAAATCACTACATCCGCAGCAAAAAGCGTCTGGGGAAGCCATAACTCTTTGAAGGACGTCAAGTGGCCACGCGGTTTGACCGGGCGGACTGAATCAAAGTTTAGGTCGACGAAGTGTGTTCGCCCGAGTTCCGCGAGGCACTGTTTTAAGCCACTCTCTTCGATCAGTAGCTCGGAATCGCGCACGTGACCGGGGCCATCAGCGACGATCACTTCGGCTGCTCCAAGACGGAATAAGGAATCCGCGGTTGCCGCGATCACGCTCGGATGGGTATTGATCGGTGCCTTAGGAGAGTACTCAACCAGATTGGGTTTGAGTAAAACTCGTTTGCCC
>JAYVRS010000701.1:0-1532 GCA_043776185.1 Bryobacteraceae bacterium
CGCACCGGGAAGATCGTCGCCGAGCGCCTGCGCGCGCTGGGCTTCGACGAAGTGAAAACCGGCATCGCTCGCCATGGCGTGGTGGGTATTCTAAAGGGCCAACTGCCGGGGCCGGTGGTCGCCTGGCGCAGCGACATGGACGCGCTGCCCATCAACGAGACCATGAACATCCTTTACAAGAGCCAGAACCCCGGGGCGAAGCACGCCTGCGGCCACGACGGCCACATGGCGGTAGCCCTGGGCACGGCGGAGTTACTCAGCCAGATGCGGGACCAAATCCGCGGCACAATCAAGTTTATTTTCCAGCCCGCCGAGGAAGGTCCGCCGGCGGGTGAAGAGGGCGGCGCACCGCTGATGGTGCGGGAAGGAGTGCTGGAGAATCCGCACGTGCAAGCCATCTTCGGCTTGCACGTCTCGATGTCGGGGCCGGCGGGCACGGCGGGTTACACCAGCGGCGCTTCGCAGGCCTCCTCGGACACTTACGAGATCTTACTGAAGGGCAAGCGGAGCCACGGGGCCAATCCGCATGAGGGCATCGACGCCATCGCCATGGCCGCGCAGTGCTATCAGGGCTTGCAACTGATCAAGAGCCGCCGCATTGACGCCCAGCAGCCGATGGTACTCACCATTGGAAAGATTGTGGGTGGCGACCGTCACAATGTACTCGCGCAGGAGGTGCGCATGGAGGGCACATTGCGAACCTTTAGCGAGAAGACCCGGGAGGAGGTTCGCACGATGATGAAACAGACCCTTTCGAATTGTTCGGCCATGCTGGGCGGCACTTACGAATTGACCTTTTTGGGGCCAGGCAATCCGCCGGTGTATAACGAGCCTTCATTGGTGGCCCAAACGGTGCCTTCGCTAGAGCGCATCTTAGGGAAAAGCAAAGTAAGTCCCGGCCCGCCCGCCATGGTGTCAGAGGATTTCTCTTACTATCAGTTAAAAGTGCCCGGCTTCTTTTGGTGGCTGGGGATTGCCAATCCGGAACGCGGGATTACCGGCGGCTTACACACGGCCGATATGGATATGGATGAAGACGCTTTAGTAGCGGGAGTGAAAGCTGCCACCGGCTTGTTACTCGACTATCTGGACCAACAGCGCTGACCAGCCTTCTATCTCAAAAAGCTGAGCCGGACCGTACAAGTCGGCTAAATGTGGGACGCTTTCGAGGCGAAAGCCAGAGAGGACAATGGCGCGGCGGGCGACGCGTTGTAAGTCAGCGGCGATCATAACCAGAACTTCGGCGTCGATATTGGCGGAAACTACATCGACACTCTTGGTTTGGACAGCGTTCGCGGAGCCGACGAAGTAATCGCCGGCTAAGTGCTCACTCGCCACACCGATATCGGGGGCTTCGATGTCGCAGCCGATCGGCCGGGCACCGAGCAACTGGGCCGCGCGGCAAAGGATACCGGAGCCACAGCCGACGTCAAGCATGGTGTCCCCTGCCCTGACCGCCGCTTCCAGGCCCATCATGGCGAGACGGGTGCCGGGATGCTCGCCGGTGCCGCAGGCCATGCCGGGTTGATAGT
>JAYVRS010000702.1:0-1530 GCA_043776185.1 Bryobacteraceae bacterium
CCGCGCTGGCTCCTGGCGCTGTCGAACTCCGTAAGAGTGACGCCAGCGGTGTAGTCACTGCCGGTGTCGATGCTCTTACTCCAGGCATAGTTCACCATCCAGTGCAGCCCATGTTTCAAGCGTTGACGCGCGGTAACGCGCAGAGCGTTGTAGTAACTCCAACTGCCGTTGTGGATGTAAGTGATGGTGGAATACTGCGGATCGGGCCGGCGGCGGTTGGTCCAGGGTTGGGCGATCGAAATGGTTCCGGGATCGGGCCGGGCATTGCCGAGGTCCGGGTCAATCTTGTCATAGTAAATTCCGTCCGAACCGAGGAAGGGAAATCTTGCGCGGTTGAGGCTGGCGTTCTGAATGAGGCCGATGCCCCGGGTGCGGTTGTAGCCAACGGAGACGACGATATCCTTGGCCACCACGCGGTCGATGGTGAAGTTGAATTGCTGAATGTTGGGCATGCCGAGATTGGGGGCGATGCGGGCGATGGAGAGGCCGGTGGGGTTGAAGTTGTTTTGGCTATAGGTGTAGCCCAGGGAAGGGTCGGCGACATTGAAAGTAGGGTCGAAGCTGCGCAGGATGCCGTAAGGGGGTAAGGAGCGGAGGCTCGCGCCCGATTGCGAAAAGATGCTCTGGAAGATGCGGGTGTGAAAGATGCCGAAGCCGCCCCGGATGGACATGCGACCCCGGTCGAAGCCGGGGGTCCAGGCGAAGCCAAAGCGCGGTTCGTGGCCGTTCTTGAAATCGTCATAAGCGTAGTTGACGCGATTATTTACTTCGCTGGGCCGCTGCACATACTCGTAGCGGTAACCCAGGTTGAGCGTTAAATTGGGCCGCAACTTATAGTCGTCCTGGAAATAGAGGTTCGTCTCGGCCATACGGTTCTGGGTGAAGAAATTGCCATAGCCTTTTTGGTAACTCGGAATATAGCCTCGCAGAAAATTCTCCCACCCATCGTAGAAGGATGGCTGGCCGCGAATGCCGGTGACAGTGAAGTTATAAAGTCCCCGCGAGTTATTATCGGCTAAGTCGTCTAATTTTGATCGACGGTAGTCAACGCCGGTACGCAGCGAGTGTTTGCCGTGGATATGGGATAAGTTGTAATTGAATTGGAAATCGGTTTGGAAGCGATTGATGGGGAACGCGCCCGCCGAACCCAGGGTGGTGGTAGTGAAGGCGCTGGGATTGGTGATGCGCACGATGGGCGTATCATTGCCGCTCGAGATATCCACTAACGTGGTGCGCAGCCCCAGTCCGAAGCGGAACTCGCCCGAAGTGGAAGCGGAGAAGATCTGCGTGGCGGTAAAGCCGACGTTCTGTTGACGGTTATTCTGGACGGCGGCTTCGCCTTCAATCAACTGGCCGGGCTTACGGCGCTGGCGGCTATACTGATAGCGCCCCGCGTAGAAATGGCGAGGTGACGCGGCATAGTCGAGCTTACCGGCGTAGTCCTGGTCAGGAAAGGAACTGGCCACTTGTTGGGTGAGGCACGTGGGGCAGAAGTTGGGGTTATTGGCTTCCTTCGGGAAGCGGGCGAGC
>JAYVRS010000703.1:0-1529 GCA_043776185.1 Bryobacteraceae bacterium
GGGATGTCGAGCTTCTCGAGCTCGGTGATCTTGCGGGCCAGCCGGTCGGCCAGCGGTACGCCACGCCGGCGGATGCCGATGAAAGCGAGCTTGCTTAGATCCTTGCTGTTCTCTAAAATCTCGTGCGCCAGCCGGACCAGGGTGCGGTCCATCTCAGACGCGGACATCAATTGTTTCTTTTCGCGGGTTTCGGCCATCTTGAACACTGAGCGTAGCATGACATTGAGCCGCTTCTGAGCTACGATGACGGCATGAGAACTGTATTAGCCTTGTCGCTTTTCGTCAGTACGCTTTTTGCGGCCGATGTTTCCGGCTCTTGGGAGGCTCAAGTCGAAACCTCCGCCGGCAGCGGCGCGCCCAGCTTCGTCTTCAAACAGGCCGGGGAAAAGCTTACCGGCAGTTACTCCGGGGCGCTGGGCCAAGCCGAACTGACCGGGACGGTGAAAGGGGACGCGATCGAGTTCTCGTTCGACGTTTCGCCGCAAGGGGACAAGGTAAAAGTGATCTACAAAGGCACCATTAAAAGCGGCACCAGTATGGCTGGCTCATTGGTGGTCCCGAGCCTGGGGGAAGGCACGTGGACCGCGACGAAACGCTAGGGCTGAGGATCGTCAGTGATGGCATGCCGCCGGACAATGCCGCTGGGCACGCGATACCACGTAGTGATCATCACGACGAACAGGACGCTCATCGCCGCAAAGGTGGCGGCGCCGCCAATAATCATGTAGTCAACGCTGCGTCGTGGAGCGGGGATCAATTGCAGCATCACCGCGATGGAGACGGCGAAGGCAAACGCCACGCCGACCACCAACAACGCCGACCGGAGTAACCGCGGGGGCATTCGTCCTTTAGTGTATCAAGTCCTTTAGCAGGGGCTTAAGGCGCAATCGCGATATCCACCATGTCGTGAAAGGCATTGGCGGTCTCAATGGCAAAAGGCACGGCGTTCCCGAGGGGCGCGTCCGCCGGAATGATGACATTCAGCTGATAGAGGCCCGCCAAACCGGGCGCGGCACCAGCGAAGCTCACCGTCGCCCGCCGGCCTCCCACATAGACGTTCACCAAGCCCGTCGTGCGGCTAAGCACGGTGCTCGAAGCGGCTTCGCCGTCGCCAATGGCGGGGCTCACCGCGCCCAACCCGGTTAGGAAAACCAGCACCGTTTCGCCCCTTCGCGTGGCATTGGCCGTGCTGACAATTTTAAAGTCCGGCTTTAGAATTGCCCCAGCGCCGAGTCCGGTAAAGTCGAGACTGAAGATGCCGGGCGAGGTGGCCGCCAGCGGCACCTCCACGGCGGCCGTGGTTGCGCCGGCGGTCCGCACTGCCACGTTGACACTGGTACCGGTGGCGGCGTAGGGAATCAGAAAACTGATCTGCCCCGGGGAGACGGCATAGAGCGGAGCAGGCTGATTGTTCACCAGCACCTCCGCGCCGCCCAGCAGTTTGGGGAAAGGAAAGCCGCTGGCCACCGCCGTGCCTGACGACAAGGCCGTACCGAAGAGCGTCGTCAAGGAGCCCGGCGACACCGGGG
>JAYVRS010000704.1:0-1528 GCA_043776185.1 Bryobacteraceae bacterium
CAGGCGCGGCCCTGGGCGAGGTCCTCAATTTCCTTCACATCACGTTTGCGAGCCTTCGATACATGGGCTAGGAACTGCTGATAAGTGGCCTCAATACCATCGTGTAGTTTACGACGGCCATCGGCATCGAGTGGTTTGGACTCACTATCAATGTCGGCATATTTGCCGCGGATGAGCGTATCTTTGGTGATTCCGAGCTTGTCGTACAGCCCTTTCAGATTTACTTTTCCGAAAATAACGCCGATAGAACCGGTAACGGTGCCTGGATAGGCGACGATAGGATCGCCGGTCATGGAGATCCAATAGCCACCGGAGGCTGCGACGTCGGACATGGAAATGACCATTGGTTTTTTCTGGCTGAGCAGTTGAATCTCGCGTAAGATTTCGTCGGAAGGCGTCACTTCGCCGCCGGGGGAATCGACGCGGAGGATTACTCCTTTGATCGAGTTGTCGTCACGGACCAGGCGAATCTGTTTAATCATTGCGCCAGGGGTGATGCCTTCGATTTCACCGAACGGCGAAACCTGCGCCACTCCACGGCTGATGGCGCCTTCTCCCACCAGCACGGCGATGCGATTGCGCGAATCGGATCCGCGGTTGGATTGGCTGTAGTCGGCGATGGAAATCTTCTTGATTTCCTTGGCGCCGATTTTCTTCTTCACTTCATCGAGGAATTGGTCGTCGAACAGCATTCCGTCTACCAAGCCTTTTTCAACGGCCGCTTTCGCCAGTTGGGGACCGTCGTCGATGATGGCGCGCACTTGCTCTTCGGTCTTGTTACGGCCTTTGGCTATACCGGAAACCAACTGCCCGTAGAGATCATCCAGTATGGAGTTGAGCGCTTCTCGCGATTCGGGAGTCATGCTGGTGCGGACGTAAGAATCCAGGTAGTCTTTATACTTACCAGCGTGCTCCATTTCCATTTGGACACCCAACTTGTCCATCATCCCTTTGTAGAAAGTGATTTCAGCACGCAGCCCTTTGATGTAGAGCACGTCGGTGGGGAGCAAATAGATTTTATCGGCGGCGGAAGCGATGTAATATTCACGCAAGGTGGGTTCATGAAGATAGGCGTAGATGGGCTTACCGGATTTTTTGAATTTAAGCAGATCCTCACGGATTTCCTGCATTTTCGCCCAACCCATGGCTGTGCCTCGCGGTTCCAGGATGACTGCCTTAATGCGGCTATCAGTGGCGGCGCGTTCAAGCGCTCCCCACAACTCAGTGATGGTAATTGAGCCGCCTTCATTCTCAAGAAACGGTAAGGGCATTTCGGCCTTCGGTTTTTCGGGGATATCGCCTGAAAGGCGTAGCACGAGCACGGAGCCGTCGGCCACTTTCACTTTGCGGTCGCCCAGGCTGGCAATTACTAAGGCTCCGATGAAAACAGTCATGGCGGCTAGCACGAGGCCGGTAACCAGGCCAATCAAAAATTTCTTCATTTCATTCCCCGTTCAAAATTAGTTCAAAGCGGCGGTTGACATCTTTAAGGTAGTCCGCTTGGCCGTCGCCGCCCAGTTCGACTGTG
>JAYVRS010000705.1:0-1527 GCA_043776185.1 Bryobacteraceae bacterium
TTCACCACTAGCTTGACGGGTGTGCGAGTGCTGTTCGATGGCATCGCCGCTCCCATTCTTTACGCCAGCGCCACGCAAATCAACACCGTGGTGCCTTACTCGCTGGCCGGTCGCGCCTCCACGCGAATGTCAGTCGAGTACAACAACGTTGCTTCCAATACCATCGAGCCTCGCTTAGTGGATACGGCCCCCGGCATCTTTACCACCGTCGATGGCCGCCAAGCCGCGATGATCAATGAGAACGGCACGTTTAACAGCCCTTCTAATCCGGCCCCCACGGGCTCGGTGGTGGTCATCTATGTCACCGGCGAAGGCGCCACCTCTCCGGCGGGCGTGGATGGCGAAGTGATTGGCTCCACGCTCAAGCGCCCCATTGGCGCGGTGCGCGTGCGAGTGGGTGGCATCGACGTGCCGGCGGCGGATATTTTCTACGCTGGTTCGGCACCCACTCTGGTATCGGGCTTGATGCAAATCAATTTCCGGCTCCCAGCCAACACGCCGACGGGCATCAGCACGCAGGTTGAGGTGTTCGTCGGAGCTGGCCAAAGCCAACCCGGCGTCACCATGTCCGTCCGCTAGTCTTCGGCAAAGGAAAGGCCCCCAACGCTTCGGCGTTGGGGGCCTTTTTCCATAGGTGGCCTAGGGTTCGATGACTTGCATAAAACGGACCAAGGACTCGGCTTCCAACCGAACTTCGTCGTTCTGAGGAAGCAGCCAGCCTTCGCCCATCCGGAAGGGCGTGCCATTGATGGTGCCCTCGCCCTCCAGGATCAGCAAGACGGTCAGTTCGGCCCCGGTTCGGAGCTTAAGGGATCCCGCGAAGGCTAGTTCCTCGGTCGCGAAATAGGGGCAGCGCACTTTGCTACGCCGGCCGTCGTACGGTCCCAAATCCGCTATCGCGAAGCCCTTTTGCAAATGCAGTTCGCGAGGCCGCCCATAGTCGAATAGCCGGTAAGTGACATCGGACTGTTGCTGGATCTCGCACAGCGCCACCCCTGCGCCAATGGCATGGACGGTGCCGGCGGGCACGAAGTAAGTCTCGCCCGCCGTAACCGGAATCCATTGCAGCAAGTCGACGATTTCGCCACTTTCGGCCGCGTCCGTGGCCCGTTCGCGGGTCAATTCCTGCTTGAAGCCCAGAGCGATTTCGGCCCCGGGATCGGCGCGTAGAATGCGCCACATCTCGGTCTTGCCACGCGAATTCTCGTGACGGCCCGCGTAGTCGTCATCCGGATGGACCTGCACCGACAGCCGTTCCGTGGTGAAGAGAAACTTGAACAGCAGCGGCAATGCCGGCTCATGCGTAAGCCAGACCTCGCCCACCTTACCGCCTTCGCGGGCCGGGAACCAAGGGGCCAGCGCCGGGCTGCCCCACACTTTGTCGTAGAACGTCTGCGTAAGTCGAATCGGGGCCATAAACGCTAAAGGGCTACAGGCGCGCCCGCACAAAGCGCTCGATGCGATCAAGCCCCTTGGCGATCTGCTCCATGGAGGTGGCGTACGAGATGCGCACATGGGCGTTGGTGC
>JAYVRS010000706.1:0-4844 GCA_043776185.1 Bryobacteraceae bacterium
GGATCTTGAGCCGCGCGGAGACCCTGACTTATTCGAGCAAGCGGCATGGAGAAGATACACTCTCGACCATCGTCCGCAATTTCTATGACCTGGGCCGCAATCCGTACAACGATGCGTTTCTCAAAGATCTGAAGAAGACCATTGGCGTGCAGACGGATTTCGAGGCGAAGCGATTTGCGTTGACAGAGACGGCCATCGTGAGCGAGATGGCGACTCATGAGACGTGGAAGCGGAACGGCGTGGGGCGGAAGAAGTGGAACGCGACGGGCGTCAACACTCGCGATTCTCACCTGGCGCTGGCCGGTGCCGAAGTGCCCATGGATCAGACGTTCAAAGTGGGTGATTCGCGTGGCGATCATCCGTGCGATCCGGGCCTGCCACCGGATGAGCTCGTGAACTGCCATTGCTGGTTGACCCCAGTAATTGATGACTCCTTCGAAATCGACCCGCAGGGCATTTGGGAGGGTCAATGATCCGGATGGGCGTGGATAGCGTTTCGGAACGACCTGGAACGATTCGCAAGAGCGTGGACGCTACCGCTGGTACCCGGACGGCAGTGCAATTGGGAGTCAAGGTCGAGAAGACCAACGTCGAACTCGGGATTGTGTGGGGTTGGGCCTCCGTCGCCGACATTGTCGACAGCCAGGGCGATGTGATTCCCCAGGCCGAATTGGAGTCTGCCTATTACCAGTTCATGGAGGACTACTACGACGGCGCGGCGGTCATTGGTGACAACCACGAAGAGGTTGCCAAGGCCGTCATCATCGAAAGCTGTCTTGAATGGCGCGCCGGCAACCTGCGCTGGTGGGTAGGTGTGAAGCTCCGTGACGAGGCGTTACTCAAAGAGGCGCGCGACGGAAAGATCAGCGGCTTCTCGATTGGTGGATGGGCCACCCAAGTGAAGGAAGAGTAGATGGCCAAACTTACGAATTTGCAATTAGCTGAGTTCTCGATCGTCCATGGGGACAATACGCGGCCGGCGAATCCAGAGGCAACCGCGCTCGTATTTAAGGCGGCGCAAAAGAAAGAGGATCTAATGACGAAATCCACTCCGGCCGCCGAGCAACCGAAGCAAACGCTGGCCGAGAAAATCGGTGTGGGTGTCCGCAGCCTATTAGGCAAGGGCACGGAGAAAGCGGTGGCGACTCGAACCTCCACTTCCGAATCGACCAGTAAGTATGTCGAGCAATACGATGACGGCAGCTCGCAGGAAGTGACCTCCATCTCCAACCCGGATGGCACCCAGTCCGTGGCGGTAACCGTGAACCAGAGCGAGGCCGCGCTGACACCGGTGGTGCCGGTTGCGCAGTCGGCTTCCGCCATTACCGAAGACGTGATTACCAAAGCGGTGCAAACCGCAATCGCCCCGCTCCAGCAAAGCATCGCGACTTTCGATAGTCGCTTGGCCACCATTGAGAACACGCCCGTAGGATCCGGGCAGATTGCGAAGTCCAACATCTTTAACCCGACTGTCACAAATCAAAGCGGGGCCAAGTTCCCCGGCTTCACGAAGGCGCTCTTCGACGCGTCCGGTCTGACGCCTGGCCAGCGACTCACCAAGGCCGCGATCACCTCAGCGTCTTTTTCTTACGGCCTACACGTCGAGGAGGCCAATGCCTTCATCGACTACATTATCAACGAGAGCGTGCTGCTGAAGCTGGTGCGCAACGTGAAGATTAATGGCTGGAAACAGCAGATCGCGAAAATCGGACTAGGTAGCAAGGTGCTACGCAAAGGCACGCCCGGTACGGATCCCGGCGATACGGTGTCGATCACCACTTCGCAGATCGAGCTCACCTGCCCCGAGGTCGTGGCCATCGTGCGCATCTCGGATGACTCGCTCGACGACAATATCGAAGGTGATGCGCTGGTGCAGCATATCCTGACGATGATCGGCGCGGCGGCGGCCAACGAAATGGAAGTGGCGGCCATCCACGGCGACACGGCCGTTGCCGACGCCACGGGCATCAATGACCGCTGGGACGGTTGGCTCAAAAAGGCCATCGCTGGCGGCCACGTGGTGGATGCCACCGGCGACACCGACCGATATTGGCCGGGCATCCAAGGGGGCAAGGGCGATCGCATGATCATGTCGCTGCCCACGAAGTACCGCAACTACCAGAACATGCGGTGGTTGTTGCACCCCGACGTCTATCTCAACTACAACCAGGCCCTGGCCGCATTGGGCATCTCGGAGGCCTACGCTTCTGTGACGGGCATCAAGGACGCGCCGCTGCGTTCGATCGCGAACCTCCAAGTGCCGGCCATCCGGACCGATCTGACGGTAGGCGGCGGATCGGACGGCACGGTGGTGATGCTCACCGACCTCCGCAACCTCATCTTCGCGATGTCACGCGACATCAAGATTGAGTCGCAACGCGTAGCCCGCGCCCGTAGCACGGACTACGTCCTCAGCTTCCGTGGCACCGTCGAAATCGAGAACCTCGATGCCGTCGCAGTCTACAACAAGGCCAAGGTGAAGGCACCGGTCGCATAAGATTTAACCCCCAACTGACAATCCAGGCTGGACAAGCCAGCGGAAATGTTGTGGGGCGGCTGGTAACCGCCCCAGCGTTGAGAAATAGAAAGAAGGAAATTGATATGGGCGCTCCCACTACTACAACGGCTCCCGCTGATGCGGTTGCTATCAACGAGGAAAAGAAAACGAAGAAATCGGTACAGCCCCGGTTTGCTCTGTATCAGATGGAAACTGGCAGCTACCAGTTCGGCGTTACTAAGTGCTTGCCGGGTGTGATCTTGGAAATGCCGGGCGTGATCGAGTTGCCGGATGAAGACCCGCCTGTGGTGAGAGTCTTCGAAACGCGCGAGCTGGCCCAGAAAAATCTGGAAAAACTGCAAACGCAGTTCAAAGCGCAGAAGGGCAAGGTCTAAGGAACCTCCCCCGATGTCCACTCTGACCAGCCTGGTGCCGACAGCTACGACCCCCGGAAGCCTCCTGACCCTAACGGGTACAGGCTTCCTGGCGGGAGCGATCGTGCTGTTCGCTTCCGATTCCCAGGCTGGCCAGGCGGTGGGCGTGGTGGCGAGTGCAACGCAGCTGAGCTGCATCGTCCCCGAGCTACCGGCTGGCGCATATACGGTGCAGGTAGTGAACGTGGACGAAGCGCCGTCAGGTACGAAGGCGTTCACGATCGGGCGCGGCGCTCTGCGCACGCTCTGCACGCTGGAGGATCTGAAGGCGTTGATGGGTGTGAGCCCTGATGATCACGCCTGCGATGCGCAATTTATCATCTGCATCCGGATGGCCAGCGCGGAGATTGTGAGTTTTTGCCGGCACAATTTCGAAGTCGCCAGCTTCACGGAGCTGCTGGACGGCGATGGCAGTAACTTACTGACACTAAGCCAAACGCCCATCGTCGGTTTGCAATCACTGTCGATTGACGGCGTGGCCGTGGATATCGCCGAAGCCAGGGTCTATGCGCTCTGGATCAAGTTCGACGATAGCGATGAGTACAGCGCGCGGCTCCGGACTACCGCCCGCATCTTCCCACGGGGAGCAAAAAACGTAAGCGTGACTTACACCGCTGGTTACTCGGATGTACCGGATGATCTGGCGATGGCTTGTGCCCGCCAAGCGATCTTCATTTACAACACTATCGGCAAACAGGGCGTGTTGACGGAGAGTAACCAGACCAGCCAGGCTAGCAAGACATTCTCGTTGGATGGCCAACTCGCGCCGGCGGTGAAGTCGGTGGCCCTGCGCTACCGGCGTCAGAACTTGGCGGTCGTATGAGCATCGCAATGAAGTGGGACGATCCGAATCTTCTGTTGCAGAACGTGCAACAGATGCTCGCGGCGCGCGGCACGGCGATCCGTGCTGTGCCAAATCTGGCGATCCGGAAGGGGGTGATCATTCTCACCGGGATGGTGAAAGACATCGCGCCGAAAAAGACCTCCACCTTCGCGCGGAGTGTGATCGGCCTGGTGAAGAAGATCGGCGAGGACTTAGTGGAGGGCATTGTCGGCTCGCCCATGGCCTACGCCCGATACCTGGAAGAAGGCACCGGCATCTACGGGCCGAAGGGCAGGCCGTTCGTGGTCGAGGCCAAGCCCGGTAAGACGCTGTTCTGGGGCCAGCGGGTTTCGATGGGCACCAGGCTGTCGGATCGTGCTTCGCTCTACCGAACCAGCGCGACGAAGAGCGGCGTGACAACGGTGGCATCTAAAGGCACAGATCTTGTTTTCCGTAAGCGCGTCACGATCCAGGGCATGCGCGCGCGTGCTCCGTTCGCCAAGGCCATCGTGGCGTTTCTGCCGCGGTACCTGGAATTGGTGGAGTCCGAGTTGGCGAGAGTCCCAGCATGAAACCGGAAGAGCCGGAAGGCATGGATCTACTCAGCGATATCGAAACGCGGCTGGCGCAATGGCTGTCCGGCCACGCCGAGCTTGTATCGGTCCGTACCTTCGAGGCTGACCTCCGCGCGGCCTTGGTAGGCGGCGAGGAACTGACGAAGGGCTTCCCGGACCAGGATCTGCCCGCCATCAATCTGGTGGCGGGGCTGGAGGATACATCGAGCGAACCGCGCTCGATGACACAGAGCACGATCAAAGTGCCGGTATCAATTGTGGTGGTGGTGAAGGGTGAAAGCCGGGTGGAGGCGCGGCGCAAGTGCCGGGGTATCCAGGATGCGTTGGAGTTGGTGCTGAACCGGGCGCGGAGAAGCGATAACCAGCTCGGCTACAACACGGTGCTGGTGGGCGAGATGCGTAGCTCTTGCAATTGGGAACAGAACGGCCCGCGCTACTACGGGCTGGGCGAAACGAAGGTCACGATTCAGCGAGTAAGGGAGATGAGCTTATGAAGGCACGATGCAAAATGTTGG
>JAYVRS010000707.1:0-4836 GCA_043776185.1 Bryobacteraceae bacterium
ATTGTTTGAACAATCATTTGTTTGTCCTTTATATCACTTGTTGGGCCAGGAAGACTGGCATCTGAGTCAAAGGAAGCGTATTCTTTTATAGATGCGAGAAATTAAGATTGGTGTAGTGGGCCTTGGCTTCATGGGCAGCACGCATCTGAAAGCATTGCGCAACATCGCTGGCGTGGAACTGGCTGCGGTGGTGAGTAGCGATGAGGGGAAGTTGTCTGGCGACCTCAGCGGCATTCAAGGGAATCTGGGCGGGCCAGGTGAAAAGTTCGATTTCACTGAAGTTCGCAAATACAGATCGGTCAATGAAGCCATTGCTGATCCTGATTTGGATGCTCTTGATCTTTGCCTGCCCAGTGATCAGCACGCCCCTGTTACCATTGCAGCTTTGCGCGCCGGGAAGCATGTGTTCGTCGAAAAGCCCATGGCGCTGACTCTCGAAGAGTGCCGGCAGATCGCGGTGGCGGCGCGCCAGAGCGGCAAAATTGTCACCACCGGCTTCAACCGGCGCTTTGCCCCCTATTATGGACGCGTGAAGAAGGCGCTCAAAGGGCGCAGCGGGCCCGCCGTGATCGGCATGCGGGTGAACTCGCCGGGGATCTCCGGCGCCTACTGGATGGCCGATCCGGCCATCGGAGGCGCGATCCTGGGCGAAGCCTGCCACTTTGTGGACCTGATGTACTGGCTGCTGGAATCGGAACCAGTGCGCGTCTCGGCGTATTCGCTACCCACCGGTGCCAAAGACCCGGTGGGCCAAAACAACATGGCCGCCAGCTTCCAGTTCGCCGACGGATCGGTGGGCAACCTCACTTACTGCACGGTGGGCAGCAAGACCTCGGGCGGCGAGCGCGTGGAGGTTTTCGCCCAGGGCATTGGCGCCATGACCGAGGACTTCAAGAAGGTGAAGGTCTATTCGTCGCTAGCCTCCGGCAGTAGCAAAATGTTTGCCGATAAAGGCTACCTGGAACAACTGCAGGATTTCGTTGAGGCCATCCGGCAGGGGCGCCAACCGGGCGTCACCTTGCGTGATGGCGTGCGTGCCACGGTGGGGTGTCTGGCGATGCTCGAATCGGCCCGGACGCTGAAGCCGGTGGAATTCGATGTCGAAGCGGCCTTGGCTTAACGGAGCAGCGTTTTGAAAGTCTTACAGCTCGGACCCTTCCCGCCGCCGCATGGCGGGGTGCAATCGAACATTGTAGGTATCCGGAACTACCTGCTGAAGCGCGGTTTCCGCTCGGGCGTGCTGAATTTAACCCGGCACAAGCAGCCCAATCGCGACGAGCTCTATTTTCCGCAGAGTGGGCTCGAGACGGCTCAATTGATACTCCGCCTGCCGTACGAGCTTTTTCATCTGCACGTCGGCGGCACCTATCCGGCACGGATGATGGCCTTCAGCCTGTTTCTCTGCTGGCTGCCGGGGCGCAAAACGGTACTCACCTTTCATTCGGGCGGATTTCCGAGTTCTCCGGAGGGACAAGCCGCCCGTAAGTGGTCGATGCTAGGTTTCGTCTTCCGCCAATTCGATCACGTCATTGTGGTCAATTCCCAGTTGACGGCGATGCTGGCCCAATACGGCGTCTCGCCCCAGCGGGTGAGCCTCATCCGGCCGGATTCTTTCGACCCGTCGACGATGTCGGCCGAGTTACCGGACAAATTACGCGGCTTCTATGCGGCTCATCAGCCGACGCTGCTTTCGGTGGGGTTGCTTGAGCCTGAGTATGATCTGGGTCTGCAGATTGACGCGCTGCCCGGTATCCGGAAGCGCCTGCCCGGCGCGGGCTTGGTGATCGTCGGTTCGGGGAGCCTGGAGGCCGAACTCCGGGCGCGGATTGCCGCCAGCCCCGTGGCCGGGCATATTCTTTTGGCCGGCGACGTAGCCCACGGCGATACCCTACGGGCGATTCACCTTGCAGCGGCCCTCTTACGCACCACGCTCTACGATGGAGACGCGGTGTCGGTACGCGAAGCCCTATGGATCGGCACGCCGGTAATCGCCAGCGACAATGGGATGCGGCCCGAAGGCGTGCATCTGATCCCGAAAGAAAATGCCGCCGCCCTGCAAGAGGCGGTCTACGTCGTCGTGGCGGCCGGCGGCGCCATCAACCGGCCCGAGCCCCAGGTTTTCGAGCGCGGCTTGGAAGAGGTTTTCGCGATTTACCAGAGGCTCGTCTAGCGTTCTTTTCTAGCGCCGGCAGCTTATCCAGCATTTCCACTCCGCGGTAGTACTCGGTATTAGCTTAGTACTAGCCACGGTCCCCTATTTTGGGGGCCCTTGCGTCCCTCACTAATAACCTCGTTGTAAATCAACACGTGAACTATCTGTAAAACCACGTCACTGGGCGTTCAAACGCGGACTTTCTGCGTTCTACTTGTGATTACTCCCCGCGCCGAACGCCTGCCTTTAGTGAACGCTAAGGTCATTGCCATTTTCGCTAGGGGGAACTTGACCGGCTCCACCGGTATTGTGGTGGCCGACCAGGCCGATAGATGAGAGAACTACTTCGTAAGATCTGGGCCCCTTCCGCATGAGGGCCATGGCTGCGGGTTCCAAGAAGATATTGGCTTTGAGCAGATTTTTTGCAATGCATTCAACTTATCTTTATTTAACACTTCTCGCTTGCTTCTTCCACCTGCCGCTGCGGGCCCGGGATATCGCCGTGCCGCCCGGCGGAAATGTGCAGGCCGCCATTGATGCGGCGGTTCCGGGCGATACCATCACGCTCACTGCGGGAGCCACTTATGCGGGCAGCTACCGGCTTACTTACAAGGTTCCCACGGCCTCCGGGGATTACATTACTATCCGCTCTTCGGCGTCTTCGGCCTTCCAGACCGGGAACCGGGTGAGTCCCGCGGACCGGGCCAACATGGCGCTCGTTATCGCTCCGGCTGGGTTGGCGGCTTTCCAAACGGAACGGGCAGCGAACCATTACCGGTTGACCGGGCTGGAGATCGTTCCCACCGCTGGCGATTATAATTACGACCTGATCCGTTTCGGCGTCGGCAACGAGTCATCCAGCCTCGACTTACCGGAGTATTTGCAGGCCGATCATCTCTATGTCCACGGCGATCCGGCGGTGGGTACGAAACGAGGAATCGGCGCCAATGGTAAGTGGATTACGATTCGCGATAGTTACATTTCTGGTTTCTTTAGCACCTTCCAGGATAGTCAGGCGATTTGTGGGTGGAACGGTCCGGGGCCGGTGACAATCGAGAATAACTATTTGGAAGCGGCGGGTGAAAATATCATGTTCGGCGGCCAGACGCCCGGCGTGGCCGGCCTCGTGCCGTCCGATATTACGATTCGGGGGAACTACTTATATAAGCCGATTTCCTGGAAACCTAAGAATTACATCATCAAGAACCTTCTCGAGCTGAAGAACAGCCGGCGTGTCTTGATTGAGGCGAATATTCTGGAGAATAGTTGGGGCTCTCTGCAGTTCGGGCAAGCCTTAACGTTTACGGTGCGCACTGAATACGGCGCAGCGCCTTGGGCGGTGGTCGAAGATGTCACCTTCCGGTATAACATCATCCGCAACGCCGGCCGGATTGGTGCGCTAACCGGATTTGACGATGTGCCCGGGCAAGGCCTTGGTTCCAATCTAACCTTACAAAATAACGTCTTTGAAAACATCTCCGAGCGCGGTTTTGTGGTCTTGGGAGTGGTAACGCTCGTGATTGACCATAACACGGTGCTGCTGAATCCGGGCAGCCAGATGCTATTAGGAGCCGACCTCGCTCCCAGTAGCGGCTTGGTCTTCACCAATAACATCGCCACCCACGGTCTTTACGGCGTATGGGGAAGTGGCGCGGGTCTTGGGACAACCGCGCTCAACGCGTATTTTCCCGGAGCGCGGTTTACCAACAATGTGCTACTGGACCCCCAGGCAAATCCGGCTAGTTATCCGGTTGGTAACTTGTTCCGGACCACGGCGGAAGTTGGGTTTATGAATCTCGCGGTCGGCGACTATCGCCTCGGGGCAACCAGCTCTTTTGTGGCGAGCGGCACGGACGGACGGGCCCTCGGTGCCGATGTCGCGACTTTGATGATTATGACCGCCAATACGGTCAGCGGCCGCACCGCTGCTCCGGCATCGTACCAACTCACCGCCAGCGCTGTCAGTATTCTCGCGGGCGCAAACCTGTCGGTAACTTGGAGCGCTTCGGGGGCGGCCAGCGCCGATCGTCTGGGCCTTTACCTCTTGGGTGGATCATCGTCTTCGCCCGTTTGGCTCAGTAGTCCGATCAATGGCGCAGTCAGTGGATCCTTCACCCTGCCCGCACCCTCCGCCCCCGGTCAATACGAATTCCGCTACCTACCCGGCGGCGGATCGACGTCGGCCGCGGCCAGTGGTCCCATCACGGTAACCGAGCCCGTCGCTCCGTTCACCGTCACCGCCAATCCTACGGTCATGAGTGGTCAAGACACCAGCGTCAGTTGGACCGCGCCCGTCAGCCGCACACGAAAGGATTGGATTGCCCTTTTCGCCGTAGGGGCTCCGGCCTCGGCTTACTTGGCGGGCTACTACACGGGCGGCCTCGCCAGTGGCTCCTTCACCTTCACCATGGCTTTGGCGCCCGGGCAATATGAATTCCGCTATCTACTGAATGATACTTTCTCCGTAGCGGGAAGAAGTCCGGCGATTTCCGTCACCGCCGCCCCCGTGCAGACCATACCTGTGAACAACATTGTCGTCACCGCCCCCAGCGGCACCATTTCGCCTGGCGCGGCAATTAGTGTCCGCTGGACGGCATCCGGTACCCTTAGTTCCCGGGATTGGATAGCGCTCTATCCCGTCGGTGCTCCGGACGCGGGCTACACTTGGGGCACCTACACCCGCG
>JAYVRS010000708.1:0-1524 GCA_043776185.1 Bryobacteraceae bacterium
GTAATGATATGGTTACCTTTTTCGGCATACATCTGGGCCACACCCTTCAAGGCCAAGTTATTCGATTCGGTGGCACCCGATGTAAAGATGATCTCTTTCGAGTTAGCCCCGATCAAGTCGGCAATCTGCTTGCGCGCCTTTTCTACGCCCTCTTCCGCACCCCAGCCAAAGGCATGGTTGCGGCTAGCCGCATTGCCGAAAACTTCCGTAAAGTAGGGCAACATCGCCTGCACGACGCGCGGGTCGGCGGCGGTGGTGGAGTGATTATCGAGATAGATGGGAAACTTCATTGTGTCCTTAAAAATTAACGAGAAATAGCGGGCAGCCGACTGCTCAGTTCCACCAGCGGATGATCATTCGGATCCGGCACTTCTTCATCTACTAAATCTGCTATGGAGATGCTGTCCAGCAGTCGCAGGATGCTTTCGTGAACCCGCCGCAACGGCTCTTTTACACTGCACGTGTCGCTTTGATCGCACGTTCGCTCCGACGTGAAGCAGGAGGTCAGAATCACTGGCCCATCAATCGCGCGCACCACTTCGAGAATCGTAATCCCCTGCGGCGGGCGCGCCAGCCGATAGCCGCCATTGGTACCCTGCTCCGAAGTCAGAAAGCCAGTCTTCCCCAGCTTCTGCAGCACCTTAGCCAGCAAAGGCAGCGGAATATGATAGGTCTCCGCGATCTCCTTCGCGCTCGCACTCTCCCTCGTCGGCCGCGGCATCGCGAGATGTTTGAGAGCAATGAGACCGTAGTCGGCTTTTTTGGTCAGCTTGAGCATGTTGGCTTCGCAACCCAGACAGAAACAGTCCTAGTGGACTATTACCATCCTACATCGACTTGGGGCAAAGGTCAAATGCGAGTGCCAATCCGAGCCGCCAGCCCGTAAGTTCACCCTCTCGAACCTCAAACCAGAGCCCAACACGCGGTTTTCCTATTGCATTGATGGAGTTATGCGCACGTCCCAGGGCGTCAAGCAGCAGTTTCCGGTCCGTGGTGAACCCCCGTTCTCCACCCCGCGATACTTGAAACAAATCCCCGCTCACCAGCTGAATCGCGCGTTCAGCTGCACCACTCGGGCACCGGCCGTGCCAAGTAGCTGCCCAAAGAAGGCATCGTTCAGGCTATTGCGGAGGCCATTCAGATTCGTGTGGTTCAGCGAGTTGAACATGTCGGCACGGATCTGGATTTTGGAACTCTCGGTGACCGGGATACTCTTGCCGATCGAGAAGTCGAGGTTCACCGAGCCCGGCGCACGGATTGCGCCGTTGCCGACGTTGCCCGGGCGATCGGGAGCGCGCGAAACGCTGCCCAACGGCACTAACGCGAAAGCGCTGCGATTCAGGTATTGCAGCGTCTTGCGGTAATCATCGAAGTAGACTTGGCCGCCGACGTAGTCTGGACGGTTGATCTGCAACGCCCCAGTCTGCGTCAGCGTCACTGGCTCTCCAGTTCGAGCCTGGAAGATGCCGGAAAGCTGCCAGCCGCCAAAGACCGATTTAGCGAGACGGCCCTGTTTGTAGAGCT
>JAYVRS010000709.1:0-1524 GCA_043776185.1 Bryobacteraceae bacterium
TTCACCACTAGCTTGACGGGTGTGCGAGTGCTGTTCGATGGCATCGCCGCTCCCATTCTTTACGCCAGCGCCACGCAAATCAACACCGTGGTGCCTTACGCTCTGGCCGGTCGCGCCTCCACGCGAATGTCCGTCGAGTACAACAACGTTGCTTCCAATACCATCGAGCCTCGCTTAGTGGACACGGCCCCCGGCATCTTTACCGCCGATGGCCGCCAAGCCGCGATGATCAATGAGAACGGCACGTTCAATAGCGCTTCGAATCCGGCTCCCACGGGCTCGGTAGTGGTCATCTATGTCACGGGCGAGGGTGCCACCTCTCCCGCGGGCGTCGACGGCGAAGTAATTGGCTCCACGCTCAAGCGTCCCATTGGCGCGGTGCGTGTGCGAGTGGGTGGCATCGACGTACCGGCGGCGGATATCTTCTACGCTGGTTCGGCGCCTACCCTGGTATCGGGTTTGATGCAGATCAACTTCCGGCTCCCAGCCAATACGCCGACGGGCATTAGCACGCAGGTTGAAGTGTTCGTCGGAACTGGCCAAAGCCAACCCGGCGTCACCATGTCCGTCCGCTAGTCTTCGGCAAAGGAGAGGCCCCCAACGCTTCGGCGTTGGGGGCCTTTTTCCATGTGTGGCCTAGGGTCCGATGACTTGCATCAAACGGACCAAGGACTCGGCTTCCAACCGAACTTCGTCGTTCTGCGGAATCAGCCAGCCTTCGCCCATCCGGAAGGGCGCGCCATTGATGGTGCCCCCGCCATCGAGGATCAGCAAGACGGTCAGTTCGGCCCCGGTTCGGAGCGTAAGCGATCCCGCGAAGGCGAGTTCCTCCGTGGCGAAATAAGGGCAGCGCACTTTGCCACGCCGGCCGTCGTACGGCCCCAAATCCGCTACCGAGAAGCCCCTCTCCAGGTGCAGTTCGCGAGGCCGCCCATAGTCGAAAAGCCGATAGGTGATATCGGACTGTTGCTGAATCTCGCAGAGGGCCACCCCCGCGCCAATGGCATGGACCGTGCGGGCGGGTACGAAGTAAGTCTCGCCCGCCGTCACCGGAATCCATTGCAGCAAGTCGACGATTTCGCCACTCTGGGCCGCCGCCGTGGTTCGTTCGCGGGACAGCTCTTGCTTGAAGCCCAGCGCGATTTCGGCCCCAGGATCGGCGCGCAGAATGCGCCACATCTCGGTCTTGCCGCGTGAATTCTCGTGACGGCCGGCGTAGTCGTCATCCGGATGAACCTGCACCGACAGCCGTTCCGTGGTGAAGAGAAACTTGAACAGCAGCGGCAAGGCTGGCTGATGCGTCAGCCAGACCTCGCCCACTTTGCCGCCTTCGCGGGCCGGGAACCAAGGGGCCAGCGCCGGGCTGCCCCACACTTTGTCGTAGTACGTTTGCGTAAGTCGAATCGGAGCCATAAACGCTAAAGGACTACAGGCGCGCCCGCACAAAGCGCTCGATGCGATCAAGCCCCTTGGCGATCTGCTCCATGGAGGTGGCGTACGAGATGCGCACATGGGCGTTGGTGC
>JAYVRS010000710.1:0-1523 GCA_043776185.1 Bryobacteraceae bacterium
ATCAGCCCTGTACTGGCGCTCGTAGCGCAAACTCCCTACGGGACGTCCCTCACGGTCCTCGCCTGCGAGGCGCGCGTCCCCCCCAGGCGTTCTGTCGCAGGCGGCATTCTGGCGCTCTCGCCGGCGTGGCCAAGATCCTATTGCTTATCGCATTTTGGATCTCAGCTCAAGGGTCCAGGGCGCGATTTTACCTCAATACCATGGTTCGCAATCTTTATCGCCTGAGGGCCGGCCGGATCCGCGCAAATACATCACTTGCCAAGCCGACCAATCACCGTTCTTCCACACGCCTGCCGCCTTCGGCGGTTACGATTGAAGAAGTAACTATGTCGCCCCGCCTTACCGTCCTCTACGAACATCCAGAATGGCAGAAGCCCCTTTGGGCCGCGCTCGATCGCTGCGGGGTGGATTACGCCGCTTTCGATCTGAAACAGGCCGCTTTCGACCCCGAGGCGTTGCCGCGCACGCCGCTGTACTTTAACCAAGCGAGCCCCAGCGCCTATGTGCGCGGCAACACGCGCGCGGTGCCGTTGGCTCTGTCGCTGATGCGTTCGCTGGAGTTAGGTGGAGCGCGGGTGTTGAATGGGTCGCGCGCATTTTTGCTGGAGCTGAGTAAGTCGGCCCAAGCGGCATTACTGGCGCAGTTGGGGATCGCGCATCCGCGCTCTTTGGCCTTTAACGATGTGGCCGCCGCAAAGGCGGGCTGGCGGGGGAGATGGCCAGCGCTCGTAAAGCCGGAACAGGGCGGCAGCGGCGCCCGGATGTTCTTACTCAATGCGCCGGAGGAACTGGATCGGTTACTGGGGGAACAGCCCTCGCTGTGGTTACCCGATAACTTACTATTGCTCCAGGAGTACTTCCCGGTTGACCCCGCGCGGGGGATCGTTCGCATGGAGTTTGTAGGCGGTCAGTTACTCTACGCCATGCGCGTGATATCGCACGGCGCTTTCAATCTTTGCCCTTCTGAGGTATGTCACCCGGGCGATGGCGGCGAATCGCAGTGCGAAATTCCTACTACTAAGCCTGTGGAGTTTTATCCGTACCCGGAGGTGCCAGCCGAAGCCGTCGCGATGGGCGCCAAAATCGTCGCGGCCGGGGGGCTCGATGTCGCGGGAATTGAGTATCTCGAATCAGCCGACGGACACTTGATATTTTACGATATCAACGCCAACTCTAATTTACGCGCGCCGATCGGCGCCGCATTTGGTTTTGACCCGTTCGAGCGCGTCGTCGATTACTTACTGGCGGAGATTGCGATGCTTGGAGCCTAAGGGTTGCGGCGGCAGCCGACAGTCCTTGGTTATCCAGCAAGGCGGGCCGGAGGCCCACCCCCACTCGCTTTTCTGCGTGCGCGACTGAGACGGCCTCCTAGGCCTTTAACTTGGTGATGATTTCGGTGGCGCGGTCGAATAACATGGCCGTGTCGTTACTGCAGCCCAGGAGTAACATGCCGCGTTCTTTCCAGAAGCGGGCTAGTTCGACGTTACGGGTCTGGGTGCCGGGGGCGACGCCGTATTTGAGGC
>JAYVRS010000711.1:0-4824 GCA_043776185.1 Bryobacteraceae bacterium
CCCGTGCTGTCACCGAACGTCTCGGTAGGCACACCCACCCGGTCCAGCATATTGACGAAGAGGTTGGCCACCGGCGTCATCGGCGGCGCTTGCACATAACGGCCACCGCGTTGTCCGCCAGCCCGTCCGGCCACCACTAACGGCAGATTCACATACGAGTGCTGATTGCCATCGCTGATCGCCCCGCCATACAGAATCGTCGAATGGTCCAGCAGGCTGCCATCCCCATCGGGAGTCGACTTCAGCTTTTCCAGAAAGTAAGCGAATAACTCCACGTGGAAGCAATTGATCTTCGTCACTTTTTCAATAAAGTCAGGATGGCCCCGGTGATGAGTAAGTGGATGATGCGGATCGGGCACACCGATTTCGGGGTAAGTCCGCACACTGCCTTCGCGGCCGATCATCATCGTCGAGACCCGCGTTAAGTCCGATTGAAAGGCGATCGCCTGCAGGTCGAACATCAGCTTGACATACTCGGCAAACTGAAAAGGAATGCCGGAGGGCTTCTCCACCGGCGGTAACTCGGTGTCTTTCTCCGCCAGCTCAATGCGCTTCTCTACTTCGCGGATCGAGGTGAGATACTCATCGATCTTGCGGCGATCCGGCGCGCCGAGGGTGGCCACCAGCTTCTGCGTGTTTTCCATCGCGCGATCCAGAATGCTGCGACGATAGAGCGCGCGCTTGGCCCGAACTTCCGGTGACAGGCTAGGGTCGATGTTGCCGAAGAGCCGTTCGAAAACCGAGCGCGGGTTCACTTCCACCATCATGGGCGTGTCGGCATCCCGCCAGGAGATGCTGTTGGTGTAGGCGCAACTGGACCCGGTATCGCAGTTGCCCACCATGCGCGAATCCTCACAGCCTAATTGCAGCGAAGCCACTCGCGTTTCAGAAGCAAACTTCTTCGCCGCCAACTGATCGAACGTCAAGCCGGCATGGACATCCGAGCCCATCGTCAACTTAGGCTCCGTCGAAGAAAGAAAGCTCCCGGACGCTTTGGCATGGCCGCCACCTTTGGCGCGGCCGGCGGCGGGGTTGGTAAGGTTGGCGACGACGTTGATGTCGGCCTTGTAGGGTTCCAGTGGCTTCAGAATGCGGGACAAAGTAAAGTCCGCGCCGGTTCCCGTCGGCGTCCACTGGTTCATGATGATGCCGTTCGGCACATACACCACGGCCACCCGATTGGCCTTCAAGCCAGCCTTCGCCGGTGCGGCGAACGCCGGCCGCATCGCATCCAGCAAGGGCAGCGAGATGGCTCCGCCGATCAGCGCGCGGCGCGAAAGGTATTTACCAGTAATAAAAGTCATGGCTTGTTTTCTCCTGTACGCGCCGTCAGTAAACCGCTCCGGCGCATCTGAAAAGGATAACTATTCACAATTTCAAGGACGAGTTGCGAGAAGCGGTAGTCCTTGGCCGCCAGCCGGTCGCTAATGGAAGCAACCAAGGCGTGATCATAACGCTCCAGTCCGCGCCCGATCGCGTAAGTGAGTAACTTATCGGTCATCCCGCGAACGAAGGCCTCGCGATCGTTCTTGAGTAACTTCTTCAGCTCCACCGGACCATGAAATAGCCGGTTGCCAGGCAGGGCCCCGGAAGCGTCCACGGGGAACTTACCATCCACCTCCCGCCACGCGCCCACGGCATCGAAGTTCTCCAAACCAAAGCCCAGCGGATCCATTTTGGCATGGCAACTGGCGCAGGCCGGATTCTTCCGGTGGGCTTCCATCTGCTGCCGCAATGAAGCCGACAAGCCGACCTTGGTGTCGTCCAGCGCCGGCACCGACGGGGGCGGCGGCGGGGGCGGCGCATTTAGTAAGTTCTCCAAAATCCACTTACCCCGCAGCACCGGTGAAGTCCGCGTCGAGTAAGACGAAATTGTCAGAATACTGCCATGCGCCAGAATGCCGCCCCCACGCTGATTCTTACTCATGTCCACTCGCCGAAACGCCGGTCCCGTAATATCCGGAATGCCGTAGAAGCGCGCTAATCGCTCATTCAAATAAGTGTAGTCGGCGTCCAGAATATCCAGCACGCTGCCATCTTGGCTGACGATATTCTGCAAAAAGAACTCCGTCTCCCGCCGCATCGCGTAGCGCAGACTCTCGTCGAAGTCCTTAAACCGCTCCGGGTCGGGCTTCATCACGTCGATGTTCTTGAACTGCAGCCATTGCCCGGCAAAGTTTTCCACCAACGCCCGCGACTTCGGGTCGCGCAACATCCGCTGCACCTGCGCCGTAAGAATTACGGGTCGCCGCAATTGGTCTCCCGCCGCGAGCCTGAGTAACTCCGCATCCGGCGTACTGCTCCACAGAAAATACGACAGTCGTGTCGCCAATTCGTAACCACTGATCGACACATCCGTCGCCGCCGTCTTCATCGCCGGCCCATCGCGTTCCAGCCGGAAAAGAAAGCTCGGCGAAATCAGAATCGCCTGCAACGCGGTACTAATGCCTTCTTCAAAGCTATCGCCCTGCTTACGCGTCAAGTTATAGAAACTAACAAATTCGCCCACCTCCGCCGAGGTCACCGGACGCCGAAAGGCGCGGGCCGCAAACGTCGCCACGATGGTGCGCGCGCAGGCGGCATCCTTCGTCCCGCAAACAAAAACGCGCGCCACGCTCTCCTTCGATGGCCCCGCCGTTTGGTTGAATGGCCCGCCGACGTCCAGCGACTCCCAGCGATTGTCAATGCGCGTCTCAATCCGATCCGTCTTGATTTTCGTCCCGTACTTACGCAGGGTCTCTATATCTTTCTCGGTCAACTTACCGCGCGTCGTAATCATCGGCTCCGGCGGACGTTTCGACGGCTCCGGACCGTTATAGTTAGGCGGCAGGCCATGGTAATTGCGTAAGTAAGAACCTGAAAGCAAGTGCTCCCCCGCCTTCACCGGCACCCTCACCTCCACAATCTGTCCCTCCAGATCCGTCGCATCCACCGTCCATTCTTTAATCTTCACGCCATCGATCCAAAACGCCGGCGTCACCGGCTCCGACTGGTTCGGCCGATGGCCATTCAACACTAACCGGAAGTTATATTCAGCATCCACCGGAAACCGATGCAGAAAATGCGCCGCGTGACGCGTACTTAGTCCCGACAAATCGTAATTCAAAACATCCTTGGGTAACAGCGGCTTCGACGCCGTGCTATTCGTCAGTAACTCATTCAGCCGCACCGGTGCCGAGTAGTGCGTCGCCGAAGGCTTCAGCTTCTCCGGCCCAAAAATCGCTGTCCGCACCACGCGCTCGGCCGCATCCACGTACTTCTCCAGCAGCACCGGCGACAAATTCAGCGCATCGGCGATATTGTCAAACCCAAACGCGGACTCATCCTGCGGGAAGTTCTCCGTCGGCCGAATGTCCACCCCCAACAGGTCGCGCACCGTGTTGTTATATTCCGTGCGATTCAGGCGTCGCGCTGTCGGCCGGCCCGCATCCGGTTTCGTCGCCCGGTCCTGCCGCAGAAACTCGCCCTCCAGCCATTTCGTCACCGACCCCACCTCGGCCGCCGTCGGCTTCGGCGCACCCGCCGGCGGCATCTCCCCGGACTTCATCTTCGCCGTCACCCGCTCCCAAAGTTCCCGGTCCCCATCGAAGTTGTGCACCCCGCTCAGATTCACGTCGCCCGACGTCAGCTGCGCATTGTGACAACCCACACAGTTCTTGCTCACCAGAGTCGAAACGGCCCGGCTGTCCGGCCAAATCGGCGCGGCCAGAACGAGGGCCAGCGCGGGTATGTAGATGGGACGAATGATAAAGCCTTTCTATCTGTAGTCTACCGGCTATCTAATAGGCGGCAACACGTGAGATTGGGTTACCTTGGGGCAGGGTTCAAAAAAGCCCACAAAAAAATCTTGATTCTGGTCAACTTTCAGGTCATACTAACAGCGTCATGAACGTTCAAAATGCCAAAACTAATTTCTCCAGCCTGCTTGACCGGGTCGTAGCTGGCGAAACCATCGTCGTCAGTCGCCACAACAAGCCGATTGCCGAGTTGCGGCCCTTGCCCAAAGCCATCCCCATGCGGACCGCCGGCTTGCTGAAGGGCCAAATCCGCTGGACCGAGAACGCGTTTAAACCCCTGGATGACAATGAGTTAGCCGACTTTGATCGCTCATCGCTCTTTCCCAGCTCCGCGCAATCGAACGGCCAGTGAAACTCCTTCTCGACACCTGCAGCTTCATCTGGTTCCTGGCCGACTCCCCCCAGCTTTCCGCCAAAGCCCGCGCCGCCATCCTGGACCCCGCCAATTCCGTCTACCTCAGCGCCGTCTCCGCCTGGGAGATCGGGCGCAAGTATGCCAAGGGCGATCTCGAACTCCCCGGCCGCCCCGAATCCCTCATCCCCCAAGTCCGCACGGACTCCGGCATTCTCTCCCTCCCCCTCTCCGAGGAAGAGGCCATCTCCGCCGAAAAGCTCCCCATCCTACACAAAGATCCCTTCGACCGCATGATCATCGCCCAAGCCCTGGTCCAAGGCATGGTCGTCGTCACCCCAGACCGCGCTTTCGAGCCCTACCCCGTCCGCCTCCTTTGGTAACGCGACCGCTATTCCACGCCGCTAAATGCCTGATCGCTAGCAACTCCGGCGATGACTCGGGGATGCCGGTGTGGAGTGCGCTGCTTTTCCGCCCGACAAACCGTTCAGCCGGGCACATAGGTAACAGAACCCCGACCGGTAAAGGAGGGGATCCTGCAAGGCTTTCCAGGAGAACCTTTTCATGCGGTCAAATCACTAGTACTGCGACCGCGTAAACAAGTACTTCACAAACATTGTTGCGATGCGTGAATACCAACGGATGGAACTTGACTTGCCCCCCAAAGACCGGCAG
>JAYVRS010000712.1:0-1520 GCA_043776185.1 Bryobacteraceae bacterium
AAGACCTTGGAAGAGGTGGGCCGCTGCAAGCGCCAAGGGATCATGATCAATACCTTCATGCTCGCGAGCGACTTTCACCTCGTAAACTTTGTCCGCAAGGTGAGCGAGATCTGCCGGGGCAAGGCCTACTTCACCAACCCGTACAACCTCGGCGAATACCTGCTGATGGATTACCTCAATCGCAAGACCCGCGTTGTGCAATAAAATCAAAGTATGAAGTTGCTGGCCACGTTGCTTTTTACTATCTCGTTGGGGGCTCAGGCCCCCGTGTTGCCCGAAGGGCTCGGCCATGACGAGACGGAGAAGCTTTGCAAACAGTGCCATGAACTGGCGCGCTCCATCTCGCTGCGGCAGGACCGCAACGGCTGGCAAACCACCATGGGCAAAATGTCGGCCTTTGGCATGAAGGCCACCGAGCCCGAGTACGCCGCGGTGTTGGATTTTCTTTCAAAGAACTATGGGGCCGAAGACGTGGCGCGGGTGAAGGTGAATGAGGCTACCGCCATTGAACTCGAAAGCGGCCTCAGCTTGAGGCGCTCGCAAGCCAAGGCCGTGGTAGGTTACCGCGAGAAGCACGGCAACTTTAAGTCGCTGGACGACCTCAAGAAGGTCCCCGGCCTCAATGCCGCCACGCTCGATGCCCAAAAAGAACGGATCGCTTTTTAATTTTATGCACAAACTATTGCCCGCACCGCTGTTGTTGATGCTGTTGGCCGGTTGCGCCAAACCGCCGGAAGCGCCGGAAAAAGTTACGGAGAAGCCGAAAGCGAAGTCGGCCTATTTGGTCTACGTGACCAACGAAGGCTCGGGCGATATGACCGTGATTGATCCCGATGAGCCGAATGCTGTGGCAACGATTCCCTTGGGCAAGCGTCCGCGAGGCATCCATGCGTTAGACGGCATGATCTATGTCGCGTTAAGCGGTTCGCCCGCCGCGCCTCCCGGGGTGGATGAGAGTACGCTGCCGCCTCCAGACAAGACTGCTGATGGAATTGGCGTCTATAACATTGCGCAGGGCAAGGTGGTGCGGAAACTATTCGGCGGATCGGACCCTGAACAGTTCGCGTTTAGCAAAGACGGCAAATTGATGTATGTCGCGAATGAAGATGCCTCGGGCCTCAGTGTAATTCAGCTGGCGGATGGCAAAGTGGTGTCGACTGTGCCGACTGGCGAGGAGCCGGAGGGAGTGACGGTGAGCCCGGACGGTAAGTTTGTCTATGTCACTTCGGAAAACGAGGGCACGGTGTCCGTCGTCTCGACCGAGACGGCCAAGAGTTTGAAGAAGATCAAGGTGGGGCGGCGGCCACGTTCCGTCGCCGTGATGCCGGATGGCACGCGAGCGTTTGTGACGAACGAGAATGATGCGGCGCTGACGGTGCTTGATCTGGTGAAGATGACCAAGGTGAGTACGCTACCCGTGGGCGAGGGTTTGAAGCCGATGGGTACGGTGATGAGTAAGGACGGCAAGACGCTTTATGTCAGCACCGGACGGGGCAAGAAAGTGTTGGTGATCGATACGG
>JAYVRS010000713.1:0-1520 GCA_043776185.1 Bryobacteraceae bacterium
TGTTCCATCTCGACCTCGAAGGTGCGCAGTTGGGTTTCGAGGACGTGATGCACCAGCAGGGCAAAGAGGGATAGTGCCAACCCGAAGGCGCACGGAAGCAGAGCTTCACTGAGGCCGTGGAAAACGCTGGCTTTAATGGTAGCCGCTGAAGCGCCTGCACCGCCAAAGGAGATCACCACGCCGCGGGCGGTTAAGGCTAAGCCGAGCCAGGCCGCGGTGGAACTGACCGTAGCTAGGCTATCGAGACCGCGCTTGAGTTCGAGGTAAGATCGGGCGGCGGCGCGGCGAGAAGCGGAGACGGCGAGTTGGTAACCGGGGCGCACGCTATCCAAAGACACCGTTACCCGCTTGCGGGTTCCCACTCTGGCGGGTAGAATCGTGGGTTGTCGAGTCCACAAACAGTTCTGAATCTTGAAGAGTACCTGGCGGCGGAACAGGTGCTGGTGGACCGGGCGCTCAACCGCTGGTTGCCACCGGAATCGAGCGTGCCGGAGAGCCTGCATAAGTCGATTCGCTACAGCATTTTCGCGGGCGGGAAGCGCATTCGGCCGTTGCTGGCGATGGCGGCTGCGCGGGCCGTAAATCCTCACGTCTCCGGCAGCGAGGACGCGGCCTGTACCCTCGAGATGATTCACACCTACTCGCTGATCCACGACGACCTGCCGGCCATGGACGACGACGATCTGCGGCGAGGCCGGCCCACGAACCATATCGTTTTTGGCGAAGCGATGGCGATTCTGGCGGGTGATGCCCTGTGTACGGTCGCCTTTCAAACGTTGTCGCGCTTGACGCACACGCCGGCCACCGTGCGGCTGCTGCTGATCGATGAATTGGCCACGGCCTCGGGCACTTTGGGTGGCATGATTGCGGGGCAGGTGCTGGATATCGAAGGCGAGGGACAAGCGCCGACCGCCGAGTTACTCCACCAAATTCATCACGCCAAGACCGGTGCGCTGCTGCGGGCGAGTGTACGCATGGGCGCGATGTACGCCGGGGCCGACCAGCTGCAGTTGGACGCGCTCACCAGCTTCGGCGAGCACATTGGCTTGGCCTTTCAAATTGTCGACGACATCCTCGATATTGAGCAAAGTTCGGCGGCGTTAGGCAAGACGGCGGGTAAGGATCTGGCCCAAGAAAAGATCACGTTTCCGGCCGTGCATGGCTTGGCGAAGAGCAAAGAGATGGCGGCCCGGGAGCGGGCAGCGGCTCATGCGGCGCTGGACGTTTTTGGCGGGCGCGCGGAACGGCTGCGGCAGTTGGCGGATTTGATTGTCGAACGCCAAAAGTAAGTCGCGGCTGGATCTACTGTTGGTGGAGCGCGAGTTAGTGCCTTCGCGGCAGAAAGCGCAAGCACTGATTCTGGCGGGGCAAGTGCTGGTGAATCATCAAAAGATAACTACGTCCGGCCAGAGTGTTCCCACTGATGCGTTGATCAAGATGCTAGGCGTGACGAAGTATGTGGGCCGGGGTGGACTGAAGCTGGAAGCCGCATTGGACCATTGGGAAATTGCGCCCGTGAA
>JAYVRS010000714.1:0-1519 GCA_043776185.1 Bryobacteraceae bacterium
TACCCGACGATGCCTCGGTGAGCATCGACTTAGCAACCCAATCGGTCACTTTACCCGACGGCACGAAGGCCGGATTCGCGGTGGAGCCCTTCTCCAAACACTGCCTCCTCGAAGGCGTCGACGAGATGGGGTACATCCAAGGTCACGAAGCCCAGATCGCGGCATTCGAGGCCAGCCGCCTGGGGAGTTTGAATACACTGGGGTAAACGCTATTATTTTGAGCGGGTGAAAAAGTTGGATGCTGAGCGCGTAAGAGCTGCTTACTGCGTGCGCGGCTGACAACGGCGACTCAGCCGCGCACGCAGTAAGCGGCTCTTGCGGATGCTCCTCATGGGTCAAATCGAACCACGCGGCTGGAATACTAGCACCGCTCGAAAATCCCAGCCGCCCCCTGACCGCCGCCGACGCACATCGTTACCATACCGTAGCGATGTTGCTGGCGGTGCATCTCGCGCAAGATGGTCGCAGTGAGCTTCGCGCCCGTCGCGCCTAAAGGATGACCTAATGCTACGGCGCCGCCATTGGGATTCACCACCTCCGGATTCACCCGGCCTTGGCGGATCACCGCGAGGGCTTGGCAGGCGAAGGCTTCGTTCAATTCAATAACGCCGATATCGTCGAGAGTAAGTCCGGCGAGGGCCAGCGCTTTGGGGATGGCCACCACCGGGCCGATGCCCATGATCTCGGGTGGCACGCCGCCGGCCGCAAAGCTCACAAAGCGGGCCATCGGCTTCAGGCCTAACTCGGCCGCGCGCTCGGCGCTCATCACCAAGGCGAGCGAAGCGCCATCGGAAGTCTGCGAGGAGTTACCGGCCGTCACCGCGCCCTCGACATGGAAGACCGGCTTCAGCTTCCCGAGCGCCGCGACGGAGGTATCGGCCCGCGGACCCTCGTCCTTCGCGAACACCGTCTTCACCGTGCCTTCGAGCGTGGTCGTACTCAATTCCAGCGGCACGATCTCTTCGTCGAAGAGGCCCTCGGCCTGGGCGCGCAAAGCATTCTGATGGCTGCGATAGGAGAACGCATCGGCGTCTTCGCGACTTACTCCGTACTTACGCCGGACATTTTCGGCAGTTAGTCCCATGCCGATGTAAGTCTCGGGGCGGTGATCCACCAGCCATGGGTTGGGCGCAAAGTGGTGCCCGCCCGCGGGCATCAGGCTCATCGATTCGGCGCCGCCGGCCAGGACGATCTGCGCACTGCCGGAACGAATCTGGGCCGCCGCCATGGCGATGGCCTGCAGGCCGGAAGAGCAGAAGCGGTTGATGGTGACCCCGGGCACCTGGTCAGGCAGACCGGCGCGCAGGGCGGCGATGCGCGCCATGTTGGTACCGCTGGCCCCCTCTGGCATGGCGCATCCGAGAATGACATCGTCAATCTCATCGGTGGGCACGGCGGGATACTTCGCGAGCAGCGCGCGAATGACGGTGGCGGCCATGTCGTCGGGGCGAGTAAGTCGCAGCGCGCCACGCGGAGCCTTGCCGACGGCGGTACGGAGACAGTCGATGATGACGGCTTG
>JAYVRS010000715.1:0-1518 GCA_043776185.1 Bryobacteraceae bacterium
AAGGTGTACATTCACGACTTCCACGCGACGCTGCTGCATCAGCTGGGGCTGGACCATACGCGCCTGACGCATCGGCATTCGGGCCGGGATTACCGGCTGACGGACGTGGGCGGCAGCGTGGTGCAGGCGGTGCTGGCGTAACATTTCACCATCGTCACCGAGGGCGAGGTGATGAAGCCGTTGGTCGGGTTTTGGATGGTCAGCGTGATGTTGACGCTGGCTCTCGGTAGAATCGTGCCGCCCCCTGGTAGAACGGTAGTTCAAGAGAGACTGTTGCGCACGCCGGTGTGGTTCGTGATCGGAAACTCAAGTGCCCGGCAAATCGAAATCCTTTGTCCGCTGCGGTACCCGCTTTCCTAGCCTACTGGCGGCGTTTGCGCAGAATCAGTAGCGCCACGATGGCGCCACCGGCCAAGGTGACCGTCGCCGGTTCAGGCACGTCGGAAGCGTTCAATTGCAGGTAGAGATTGCCCTGACCGGCAACGGTCGCCGCCGCCAGGAAATTCACATTATTGGTGGAAGTGATAATCTGCGCGTTGTTACTCGACCCCAGCGAGGGCGGTTCAAAAGCATTCAGACCCAGATCCGCCCCACCGGTGATGTTCGAAATAGCCACCGTGAAGACGAGGTTATTGGGCACCAGAAGATTCAGGCCCGAGAAGGTGACAGTTAAGATGTCCATACTGTTGATGGACAATCCGCTGGCCACAAACGACGAACCAATTTGGCTTCCCACGGGGGCGGCCGGATTAAAGAATCGCAGCGTGGCGCTGAAGGTTCCCGCGGTCGCCAAATTGAAGAACTGTACGGAGGCGTCGGTCAACGTGCGCGCGGTGCCCCCGAGCGTGACCGAGTCGCCAATCTGAGTGTAGGCCCCCGCGCTGTAGACGTAGGTCTGCAGGGTATCGGTGGTCGTGTTGTCGTAAATCGTCGCGGCGAACGTGGAATTGGCACTGGCGATCCCGAAGGCAACGACAGCGAGCACACTTTTCCTAAAAACCGTCTTTATTGTTCTCATAGTCCTCATACTCCAATGTTTACACCCTAACATCGTTTCCCGAATATACCGTTAGTACTAACCCATTCAGGACGGTCGTTAGTAGCGCTTGGCCGTCTCATCCACAGCCAAACTAGCCCTGCCCAGTTTTTCGATGGCAGGAAATTGTTTCAAAATGTGACGAAAGTACTAGTAAGTCACGTTCGACTTGTAACAAGGCCGCGCGGACTCGCCCCCTATCGCGAGCCCGCCCCGAGCACCCTCGGCGTATACGTCAGGGCCGGCGTACCCGATCGGGTCAGTTGGATCGTGAAAGTGATGCTGGCACCCGCACCAAGCGGGCCGCTTTCCACATACGGGCTTCCGGCCGGAGCCGTGGCCACCGTGAAGCCGTTCGGGGCGAACACCGCATAGCCGGCCGCTAGATTGTCCAGTACATAGGCGGATGACGCCAGGGCGGTACCGTTATTGACGAGCGTCACGGCCTGCGAGAAGCGCCCGGTAGCGCGGTTGAAGGCCGG
>JAYVRS010000716.1:0-1517 GCA_043776185.1 Bryobacteraceae bacterium
ATGTTTAGCTACTAACGGAACGCCAAGAAGGAGATCAATCCGATGCCCCAAATCGATCAGAATCGCATCACCGGTACCCAGTTCTGGCGTCGTCCGCAAGTGGATCGCCGCCTGTTTTTCAAGCATCTCGGCTCCGCGGTAGGCGGCTACATGCTGATGCCTTCGCGACCCGCCGAAACCGTGGCCCGCGCGGCGGTCGCCCCCATCAATAAAGCGAAGAACGTGATCTTCGTGATGATGCGCGGCGCGCCCAGCCATACGGATACGTTCGATTTGAAGCAGGGTCCGTGGCTGCCGGCTAATTTCAATCCGACCACCTACGACGGTATGGCCTTCCCGCAGGGCTTGTTTCCCAAGCTCGCCGAACAGATTGACCAGGTGGCGCTGATGCGCTCCGTAAAGCCTTGGGTGGTGGTCCACCAACTAGGGCAAGATTGGGTGGAGATTGGCCGTAACCCGATTAGCGGTTTGTCGCGCATTGCGCCGCACATCGGTTCCGTCGTGTCGCTGGAACTGGGCGACCGCACCAAACCCCTGCCGGCTTTTGTGAACCTCAATACTGCGAATGGGCCCAGTTCAGGCTATCTATCCCCGGTAAACGCGCCCTTCTACATTTCGCCCAATGGCACCAACCTGCCCAACACGCGTCATCCTGACGCGCAGGTCGCCTTCGACCGGCGCTTCGCTTTGATGCAGGATTTGGACACTGAAATCCGCGCCGCCTCCACGTTGAATCCGGCTGGCGAGGAGATGGAGCAGTTCAATACGGCCGCCCGCAAGCTGATGTACAGTCCTGAGGTGGATAAGATCTTCGTCTTCGACACGGCTGAGCGAGTGCGTTACGGCAATTCCGGTTTCGGCAACGCCTGCATTACGGCGCGCAACTTACTTCGGTCGGGCTTGGGCACACGTTTCGTGCAGATCAATGTCGGCAGTTGGGACAACCATGCCAACATCTACACGGGTCCGTTGAATGCGGCGAACCCCGCGTCGCTGGGCCGCTCCTTCGACTCGGGGCTGGGCACTTTGATCCAGGATCTGGCGACCGATGGTTTGCTGGATAGCACGCTCGTGATTGCCATGGGCGAGTTCGGCCGCACGGTGGGCGCGCTCAACATCACCGGTGGGCGAGACCACTACGCGCAGCAGAGCGTGCTGGTAGCGGGGGCCGGGGTGCGCGGCAAACGGGCCATCGGCGAGACCGACGCGGGAGGCCGCGGCATTCTCGACTACGGCTGGAAGAACGATCGGCCGATTCGCACCGAGGATATCGAGGCCACCATCTATTCGGCACTCGGCATCAACTGGCTCACCATTCGCCGCGACGATCCCTTTGGACGCGGCTTTGAGTATGTCCCCGAAGCGAACGCGGGCGCTTACGAGCCGGTCCACGAACTCTGGAGTTAGTTCAGCAGCTCGGCGACGCTCACGGTGAAGCCGGGCAGCAGCGGCGAATCGAGGACTTCACTTCCGCGCAGGAGGCGTATGCCCGAGTCTTTCTGGACGAAGAGTTCGCC
>JAYVRS010000717.1:0-1517 GCA_043776185.1 Bryobacteraceae bacterium
TTGCGCCCCGCGCGACTGTTCCAGGCACCGTTCAAGCGTCGCCAAAAGACGGCCATTGTCCCAAGGTTTGGTAACAAAGTCGGCGGCCCCGCGACGCATGGCCTGCACGGCGAGGTCGATGTCGCCCCAAGCGGTCATCACCACCACAGGAGGCGCTTTGGCGCGCCGGCGAATTTGTTCCACCAAGTCCAGACCCTCGCGGCCCGACGTCGTGTCACGGCTGAAGTTCATGTCGGTCAGCACCAAGTCATACCGCCGCGCCGCCAATTGTTCCAGCAGACGATGGGGCGAGTCCGCCGATTGGGCCTCGTAGCCGGCGGCCTTCAGCAGTAGCTGAAGCGCAATCAGAACATCGGGTTGATCATCGCAAATGAGAATGGCGGGCACGCCTTAGCTACAGCAGTCCAGGGGCCGAGCCAAAGTGTTGATAACGAGAGCCCAGCCCGCTGAGGATTGCCCCGAATTCACGCATCGGTGTTCATTTTCGGACACTGTCCTGTCGTGAGTGATATGCTGCTTGCCATGTTACGGCTCACCCTCCTCCTCCTGGCTACCGCCAGCGCTCTCGTCGCTCAAGCAAGAAACTACGACACGCCCTTCCCCGCCCACAAAGTGATCGGCAATGTCTATTTCGTCGGCAATGAAGCCCTGGGAACCTATCTGATCACGACGCCCGAGGGCCACATCCTGATCAACAGCGACTTTGAAAAGACCGTGCCGCAGATCCGGGCCGGCGTGGCCAAGATGGGCTTCAAGTTTACCGACATCAAGATCCTGCTGGGCAGCCACGCGCACGGCGACCATCAGGAAGCCGACGCCTTAGTAAAAGAGTTCAGCGGCGCGCGCGTCATGGCCATGGAGCAGGACGTACCGGCCTTGCGCAAGATGATGCCGGGCGGCAAGCCCCATCCCATCGACCGCATCTTGAAAGACGGCGAGCAGGTCACTTTGGGCGGCACCACGCTCACCGCGCATCTTACCCCTGGCCACACCAAAGGCTGCACCACGTGGACTTGGAAAACCCAAGAGGCCGGCAAGAGTTACGATGTCGTGCTCGTCTGCAGCGTGGGCGTCAACCCCAACTACGTTCTGGTGAACAACAAGGACTATCCCGAGATCGCCGAAGACTATCCCAAGAGCTTCAAGACTCTGCGCGCCTTACCCTGCGACGTCTTCATCGCCGCCCACGGCAACTTCTATGACTTGGAGAAGAAATACGCCCTGCTCGGCAAGCCGGAAACGAAGACGAATCCGTTCATCGACCCCGCCGGGTATCGCGCCTACATCGACGAAAAAGAGCGCGACTTCAACGCCCGCCTGGCGGAACAGAAGAAGTCCGCCGCCAAGCAGTAGCGACGCCTGCTACCCGGGGCTAGCTGCAATACTCGTCACTTTTCAGGGGTAACAAGCCTCCACTGAAGGTCACCTGATGATCGTTATCGCCGTGGAATCGACCACATTGAAGGCAATCGCCTACGACGAGAGTGTCGCTGTGTTGCGGTTGGAGTTTCGCAGCC
>JAYVRS010000718.1:0-4808 GCA_043776185.1 Bryobacteraceae bacterium
TAGCCTCCGCTGCGCTCCGGAGCTTGCCTTTTCGATCACTCTCCGGCAAAATCGAAATGCCAGCGTCGCTTCGCTCCGATCGCTTGATCGACTAGCGGAAAATCGTGATCGAGTTCAGAGGAGAACGCTGATCGATTGCGTGAGAATAGCCAGTCTAAGGACCGAAACCCACCCTCACGGTCATCAAAACCGAAAAACCTACTACGATCTTTGCCGTTGCATGGGACGATTGCTTATGAATCGACGCGATGTTCTAGGATTGTTCCTTCCCGCGATCCTGCGTGCCGCCGATGAGGTTGCAGGGCGGACCGATGAGGTGCGGCTGGTTTGCCTGGCTCCTAGCCCTTACACTAAACGGCAGGATGCGCTGCGGGCGGGATACGGTTTGACGCTGTTGGTGCGCGCGCACTTGAAGAAACTGGGCCTGCCGACGGTGGTGACGCTTTCTGACGGCACAAAGCGGCTGGCTTCGTCCGGCGCGGCGAAGGCGCTGTTCTCACCTTTGCCGAAGGTAATGCTGGTGGGTTCCTCCACCTGGAGCCAGGGCTCAAACCGCTTTGTGCGCGAGTTCTTCGAGTTGACCGGCGACGTATCCATGCTGGGCGTAAAAGCCAGTACCTGGGTGACTAGCGGCGGCGCGCATACGGGCGGCGAGATGGTGGCGATGGACACGCAACGGTCCTTGCAGGGGCTGGGCGCGGCGGTGTTTACGCTCGGGCAGAAGCAGATGGTGCTGACGACCGATGAGTTCGAAGACCGCAAGGCGGGCGAGTTTAGCTTGCGCGACGTCTGGTTCCTCGATCAGTTCGCGCGGATGATTGCGCTCCAGACGCTCGCACCCGCAGCCATCGCGAAGGCGAGCGAGACGCTTGAGTTCAACATTCGCTACTACTCGGGCTTCCCCAAGAAGAGCGGCTTTGAGAGCGAAGAGATCCAGCGAATGCAGAAGGTGCTGGCCAGCCTGACGACGCGCGGCTCGGTGGCGCGGGAGGAGTTCCTGAAGGAGGTCCGCTAACGCCGAAGCTCGCGAGGCGGTTTCAAGGTCGAGCCCGGCGTGCAAACTGCATTGCGTGAAACATAACTCACAACACGATGAGCGTTGTGCTTTGAGTCGTTGCGATACCGCCCGCCGAAGGGGGTGTCGCCTAGAAAAGTAACTTCAGCCCCAACTGAATAATTCGCGGATCGCGCGCGCTGTTGATTTGTCCGAAGGCGGCCTGATCGACGAAACGGTTCGGCGGATTCCATTGCGCGTGATTTGGGAAGTTAAAGAACTCCGCGCGGAACTGGGTCATCACTCGCTCGGTGATGGCCGTGTTCTTGAGGATGCCGATATCGATGTTGTGGATTATGGGTCCGGTGACCGTGGAGCGTCCCGCCGTCCCGTAGCGCAAGGGGCTCTGAATCTTGAAGCAACTGGTATCGAAATAACGGTCGACGGTGCGCGCGCCGCTATCGAGGTTCGGATTGCAGACCAGATCGGGGCGGGCATTGTCGGTGCCCGAACCAAAGACGTCGCCGTTGAATTTCACCGTCATCGGCAGGCCAGTCTGGTAGGTGTAGATGCCGTTTAACGACCACCCGCCCACCAGCTTATTGACGATGCCGCCGGAGCCGCCCAGGAACATCTTGCCGCGTCCAAAGGGCAGGTCATAGATGGTGGAAAAGCTCAGACGGTGCCGATGGTCGATGCTCGCAAGGCCCTTGTCGGCCTTCTTGTTGAAAATGTCCTGAATGCGGTTGCCGGTATCGTAGGGGCCGCCTCCGTTGAATCCGGTGGCGTCGGAAAGCGCTTTTGAGAAAGTGTAGGCCAGCAGAAAAGTGAAGCCCTTGGCGAGCCTCTTTTCCACCCGAAGCTGGGCCGAATTGTAATTGGAAAAAGCGCTGGAGGTGGTCTGGAAAACATTGTCCAGCAGATACAGCGCGTTGTTCTCCCAAACGTTGATGGCGTAGGGCACCAAACGCCGGAAGCGGGCGCGCAGACCGGCATTGGCCACGGGATCGGGATCGAACGGCTGACCGGTGATCGGGTTCAGCGGCTGCGCCGGCACCGCGCTGAGCGGCACCACCGCGCCCGGGCCGTTCGGCTCCGCCGAGTTCGTATTCTCGCGCCGGTTCAGCCTCGTACCCTTGCTGCCCACGTAGGACATTTCCAGCAGAATATTGCCGGGAAGTTCACGCTGAATGCCGACGTTCCAATGCTGCACATAGGCGTTCTTGAAATTCGGCGAAACATCATTCGGGCCGGGGTTAAATTGTCCCGGACCCGGGTTGGCGATCCGGAAGCCGATGAAAGTTTCGGGGGTCGGCAAGCCATCCTGGAACAGACTCAGGCTTTGCTGATCTTCTTTCATGTTGGGCAGATTCTCCAGCGTATCCTGCGTGATGTAGAGCGGCACAGTATCGAAGAAAATGCCGTAGCCGCCGCGGAACACGGTCTTCGATAGCGGCCGGTAGGCGAACCCGATGCGCGGGCCTAGATTCTTCTTGTCGGGCGGGAAGAGCGACCGGGGCAACTCGATTCCGGCACGTCCCCAATTGGGCGCGAGTTTCTCGCTGCCGGGCCGCAGAAAGGCCACTGCGCCGGTGGCGAAGCTCTCGGGTCGAATGCCGGGGTAAGTCAACGTGGAGACACGGTCGTGGGTTTCATAGGGCGGCAGATACAGCATGTAGCGTAGGCCCATATTGATGGTGAGCCGCGAGTTCACTTTCCAGTCGTCCTGCACAAAGGCGGCGTACTCGGTGGAGCGCAAGTCCTGGAAGAAGCCGCTGACGCGGCGACCCTTCTGGCGCGGCAGACCCAGCAGGAAGCTGGCAAACGTATTGCCGCTGTTGGCGAAACCCTGTTCCCCGGTCCAGTTCGGATTGCCGAAGTCAAAGCTCCCCCGGAGTGTATTGGCCCGGGTAATCGCATTGCGCACGCGCCTGATCTCGCCGCCCACCTTGATGAAGTGCCGCCCCTTGTTGAAAGACAACTGATCGATAAACTGGAAAGTGTTATTGCGCGGCCGGTAGGGCCCGTCGCCATCGCCGATGGTGGCGAAGCCGCCGATGGTGATATTCGGCGCGCCCTCCAGGCCAGGCGTGCTCGCGAAATCGAGGCCGCGGATGCCGAGTTGCTTCACCAGGTCGGTGCCGGCAATCGTATTTTCCGCCGCCTGGAACTGCGCCCAGCGCAGATAGCCGAACTTGAATTCGTTCACAGTGGCGGGCCCGATGACGCGGGTATAGGCAATGGTTCCGGCCATTTGCCGCTGGTTATCGAACGAGCCGTAGCCGGGAAGGGTATTGGGGGCGAAGGCGTTCGAATCGGTAATGCTGTAGCGAGCCATCAGCGTGTCTTTGACGGAGAATTGGTGATCGCCCCGCATGCTGAACAGATCGTAGTTGGAGGTGCGGGTGCGGCCATCGAAATAGTTCTGCGTCGGATTGCCGTTGGCTCCGCGGCCGCCGGGAATATTTGCCTCGGGGACCATACCGGGGAAAGCGAGCACGCGCCGCGCCACCGGATCGAAGCGGCTGACCGGGACGACGTTCCCAGGGAAGACGTCGCGCACAAAAACGTTGCCCGACGTTCGCGAAGTTAGAGCGTCATAGACCGCGTTTCGCAGCACGGTGCGGCCCAGCACGTCGCTGCCCTGGCTGGCACCCAGCAGCGACGAAAAATCGCCGCCCTTCATGGTGGCCGTAGGTACGGAGGTGAGCGTCGTATTTCCCCGCCGCAAACGCTGGCCTTCGTAGTTCACAAAAAAGAAGGTACGATCCTTGCCGCGGTAACCGGGCAGCATCACCGGCCCACCCAAGGTGAACCCGTACTGATTCTGGTTGAAGGGCGGCGCCTTAAAGCGGCCGTCGCTGGTGCGGAAAGCGGGATTGCGGTCAAAGAAATTGCGCGCTTGCAGGGCGTTGTTGCGATTGAACTCGAACAGCGCGCCATGATACAGGTTGGTGCCGCCGCGCGTCACGACGTTGATCTGCCCGCCGGCGCCCTTGCCGAACTCCGCACTGTAACTCGACGTCTGGATCTTGAACTCCTCAATCGCGTCAACTGAGGGCCGGATCACCAGGGCGTTTTGAAATTGATCCGAATTTACTGTGCCGTCCAACAGAAAGCTGTTCTGTTCAGGGCGCATGCCGCTGATGGAAATGCCGCCGCCGGTGTTTCCGCCGTCGTCGCCGGTATTCACGCCCGGCAGCAGCAGGCTCAACTGCACGAAGTTGCGCCCGTTCAAGGGAAAATCGATGATCTTCTGCCGGTCCACGACGGCTCCAGTGGAAGACTGCTCGGTGTTCAGCAACGCCGCTTGACTGGTGACCTCCACCACTTCGGCGACGTTGCCCACTTCCAGTTTCACTTCGAGGCGAATCTTCTGGTCCACTTCCAGCTTCAGATCCTTCGTCGAGAAACGCTTGAAGCCTTGCATCTCGACACTGACCGTGTACTCGCCGGGCTGCAATCCTACCAGCGAAAACTCGCCAGTGCTTCCCACGGCGGATTGGCGCTTGAAGCCCGTAGCCTCGTTCAACGCGACTACCGCCGCACCCGGCACCACCGCGCCAGAAGTGTCGGCTACCGATCCGGAGATGGTGCCGCTGCCCGCTTGGGCGAACAAATAAGGTGGCAGGAAGACTGCCAGGAAAAACCCGATGTAGCGCATATGCGAAGGAGCGTATCATCACGGGGCGCGGGAGGCAAGCCCTGGCCTTCGGGTGTCAAGGCAAAGTAGAAATGTCCCCATGCGAGCAAAGTAGAAACGTCCCCTTTTGCTGAGCGCTCTGGGAACGCGTGTTAATCTGCCCATGCCGGT
>JAYVRS010000719.1:0-17776 GCA_043776185.1 Bryobacteraceae bacterium
CAAGCCGAGGAGCCCAAAGAAGGGCAGAATTTCTTCGGCGGCGTCTTTACCCTCAAGACCACTCCCGACGGAAAGCCGGGTGGCCATTTGGATGCCTACGATCCGGTCACCGGACAGAAGCAGTGGACCTACGAATCAAAATACCCGCTGCTGGCCTCAGTGCTTTCCACCGGCGGCGACCTCATCTTCACCGGCGATCCCCAAGGCGACTTCTTCGCCCTCGACGCCCAAACCGGCAAGAAGCTCTGGAGTTTCCCCACCGGCAGCGGCCACCGCGGCTCCGCCATCAGCTACTCGGTGAACGGCCGCCAGTATATCGCCACCCCGTCCGGCTGGGGATCGGCCGTCTCCGGCCTCATGGGTCAACTCTGGCCCGAAGCGGAGCAGTTCCGCAACGGCTCCACCTTGTTCGTCTTCGCCGTTCCCGAGAGCAAAAAGTGATCTGGCTGGCGCTGCTCACCACGCTTGAACTTCCCCCGACCGTAGAGCAAGGCCGCAAGCTGTTCGCCCAGAGCTGCGCGACCGGCTATTGCCATGGCGCTGATGGGGCTGCGGCCCGCGGTCCGCGCCTGCGTGACCGCCAGTTCACCCGGGAGTACCTCATGCGAGTCACACGCGACGGCATCCCGCGCTCGGCCATGCCCGCCTGGAAGGATCGCTTCTCCGCCGCCGAAATCGACGCGGTCGTCGACTACATCGTCCACTTGAACGGAGGTAAGATCGACTCTTCGAAGCCCGCACCCCAACCGGGCGAGGCCGTTAGTGGCCCCCAAGCGCGTGCTCTTTTCCAGCGCCAATGCGCCGGCTGCCACCATGTCCAGGGTGTCGGCCTAGCCTCGGGTCTGAGGCTCGATCAGACCTCCCGCTGGTCTGCGGACCCCAAAACTTCCCGCCGTTTGCTGGTCCAAATTGTCCTAAAAGATGGCGAAAAAATCCCCGCCCGCGTCATTTCCGAAAGCAACGGAGTGCTCATTCTCCTCGACTTTACCGATTCTTCGCCCATCCGCCGCTCCGTCGAAACCTCCGAAATCGCCTCCCGATCCGCCGTGCCCTGGGATCATCCCCCGGTCTCGCCCACCGATTGGAGCCTGCTCGAACCCTGGCTCATGCTACCTTGAAGGTATAAAGGTATCTATTTCCAAGAACATGGCCGATAAAAAGCTGCAAGTCATCCCCCTCGGCGGCTTGGGTGACTTTGGTATGAATTGTCATGCCATCCGATACGGTGACGATATTATCGTCGTCGACGCCGGAATGATGTTTCCCGACTCCGACATGCTGGGCGTCGACATTGTCATTCCCGATTTCACATTCCTCCTTGAGAATCGTAAGCACGTTCGTGGCTTGATTCTCACCCACGGTCACGAGGACCACATCGGTGCCACGCCGTTTCTTCTCGCCGACCTCAACATTCCCGTCTACTCGAGCCCCCTCACGCTGGCCATGGTCAGCCGCCGGCTCGAAGAGCATGACCTCAAGGATAAGGCCAAGCTCATCCCGGTCAAGCCTCGGCAGGTGATCGAGCTGGGTCCCTTTAAGATCGAGTTCATCAACGCGACGCACTCCATGCCGTGTTGTCTGGCCCTGGCGATCACCACCCCGCTCGGCGTCATTATCCACACCGGCGATTTCAAGGTCGACCCCTCGCCCATCGATAACGAAGCCTTCGACCTGCACACGCTGGCTGAATACGGCAAGCGTGGCGTGCTGCTGCTGCTCTCTGACTCCACCAATGTGGAGCGCTCCGGTTATACCGAAAGCGAGCGTGCCGTCCGGCCCAAGCTCGAATCCATATTTAAGAATGCGGAAAAGCGCCTGATCATTTCCTGCTTTTCCAGCAGCGTCCCGCGCATTCAACAGATCTTCGAAATTGCCAAGCAGTTTGGCCGCAAAGTAGCCATCCTGGGCCGCAGCATGACCAGCACCACCGAGATTTGCCACTCGCTGGGCCTCATCGAAATTCCCGATGGCTTGCTCCTACGTCCGCAGGACATTATGGAGAGCGCGCCTTCCAAGGTTTGCGTGCTGGTGTCCGGCACCCAGGGCGAACCGATGTCGGCTCTCGCCCGTGTCGCGCTCGATACCCATCGCCATTTGAGCGTCGGCAAGGGCGACACCGTAGTCTTGAGCGCGCGCATCATCCCCGGCAACGAGAAGCCCATCTTCCGCATGCTGAACCACTTTGCGCGCCGCGGCGCCGAGACCATCTACGGAGCCACCACGCCTCCGGTCCATGTTTCGGGCCACGCCAGCCAGGAGGAGCTCAAGCTTGTCCTGAATCTGGTGCGTCCGCGCTTTTTCCTGCCCGTCCACGGCGAATACCGGCAGCTTTCCAAGCACGCCGCCTTGGCGGAGCATCTTTTGCAGCAAGGTCTCGAAAAGGCTTTCGTCATGGATTCGGGCGACGTGCTGGAAATCGACAAGAAGGGTGCTCGCCGCGGTGAAAGCATCACCCTGCGCCGCGTCTGCATTGACTCCGGTTCGCTCGACGACGTCGTCGAGGATACCGTCATCCGCGAGCGCCGCCACTTGGCCGAAGACGGCTTCGTGCTCCCGGTTCTGGCCATCGACAAAGCCACCGGCAAGCTCGAAGGCCTGCCCGAAATCGTCAGCCGCGGCTTCATTTCGCTCGACGACGGTGCGCCGTTGCTGGCCGAAGCCCGCAAGATCGTCCTCAAGACCTTCCAGGACTCGAAGCTGGAAGAGCGCAAGGATTGGGGCGTCATGCAAGAGAAAATCCGCAACGATCTCAAGCGCTTCTTGAGCAAAGAAACGCAACGCCGCCCCTTGATCGCGCCCGTCCGCATCGAGGTGTAGCATTCGCTGGTTCACGAGCCTGTTCGCGGCGGCCGCCCCTAGCTTTTACCGGTTAGGCGAGGCGGCTGGCCGAACATGGTTGATGTCCCCCTTAGGCCTGCCCACCGCTTGGCGCTATGACCTTGCCGCGCTCGAGCTCATCACCGTCGGGCCAGACCCCTTTGATGACGATCTACTCGCGGCGGTCACGAAGGCGGTCCAGCGCGGCAAACAACGCCCGAATCTGGTGGGCTATACCTGGTCGGTTTCCGACTGGACCCCGGCGCGGGTCACCGCCATGCGCAAGCTAACCACCGAAAGCGCCGGCAAACAGCAATATGTCGGCTTCCTCAAGGAGCGCTACGCCTACTCCATCGAGCGAGTCAACCAGATCTACGGCCTGGAATCGACTTCCTTCTCTGACCTGCTGATCGAGAGTTTTACCCACCTCGACCTCGCCCGTCCCGAAGTGGCCGCCGACGACCGGCAGTTTCTAACCGAAACGGCCAGCCGTCTGGCTGAGGCCATCGCCGGCACCTTACACACCGGTCATCCCGGAGCCCTACTCTTCAGCGAACCGCTCGGTGCCTTGGCCGCAGCTGCCGATGTATTTGTGCGCCATGCCGACGTCCTGATTAGCTCAGTGCATCACCCCGCAGCCCGGGCTCAGGTGCTGTTGACGCCTCCTCCTCAGCCCATCCCGTCCAACGTCGTCGGGCTTCAACAAAACCTCGACTCCCTTGAACGCCTGCTCCCTATCCCTCCAAAATAAAGCGGCTGACTCGCGCTCCACTTACTCCCTCCCGATGAACAGTCTGGAGGTGAGCAATGCGGCTCTTAAGCAGCGTGAAACAGAAGCTGGTTCCAGCAGGAATCGCGCCCCGGGTAATTCAGTCGGGGCCTTTTCGCGGATTGAAGATGGAACTCAATCTGCAAGGGCAAACCCAGGTCTATCTGGGGCTCTTTGAACGAGAAGTACATCCCTGGGTGACGGAACTGTCGCAGGGAATCCATACGGCTATCGATATCGGTTCGGCGCAAGGCGAATACCTACTCTATTTTCTGAGCCGCACTCCGGCCAAACAAGTGCTCGGCTTCGAGCCCGATGAAGCCTGTTGGCCCGCCTTGAGGCGCAATCTGGCCCTGAACGCCCTCACTGATGATCCCCGGCTTTCGCTGTCCAACCAGTTCATCAGCGCCCGCAACGACCATCGCCACGTCTCGCTCGACGAACTACTCCCGCGCATCACCGAACCCTGTCTGGTGAAGCCCTGCTTGGTCAAGATGGATGTCGACGGACAGGAAGCCAAAATTCTGGCCGGCGCCTCCAAGTTCCTCGCCCAAAGCCAAGCCCGCTGGATCGTGGAAACGCACTCCCCGGAATTAGAGTGGGAGGTCGTCGGCATCTTCCAAGCCGCAGGTTACCAAACCAAGATCATCACCCAAGCCTGGTGGCGTCGCTTCGTGCCGGAGCATCGCCCCGGCCCGCAGAATCGCTGGCTCGTGGCCACCCGCACGCTTCAGTAATCAACTACTGCCCCATAATGTCGTAAGTCGTCGTGCCCGAAACGCGCACCTTCTCATACGCCGCAGTCCACTCGGCATGATAAGGATGAGTCGTGTAAGCCTTCAGCGTATCGACTCCGCCGTTCTCCATCGCAAAGCAGGCTCCGTATTGCCGCATCAAACGATTCACGGGTCCTGTGGCCGTGCTAACGTCCGGCTTGAACTGCTTCGCGGTTTCCGCATCCGGCGCGTATTGCGTCAAAGGCCGGCGCAACTTGCCCACCCAAACCGATTTCACCATCGGCATCTTCTTGGGCAGCGCATTGGTGGCCGCATAAAACGCGGCCCAGTCCGCCGGCGTAGCGTCGGCCTTCGCGGTAAAGGCGAAGCAATGCATCATCTGGTTTTCGCCGGCCATCACCGTGCCGCTCATCAGCGTTAGCGCGGCTAGCGTCGAGAATAAAATCTTGCTCATGCTGACAGTATAGTGAAAGCGCTCGTCCGAAGAAAGCGGCGGCCCATCAGGAGGGCAGTTTCCTCCTTGAAGCCAAATAAATCACTTACTCGCCGCAACTCCCACCACGGCATACCAAAGGAACTGCACAAACCCATACAGCGACTCTTCGCTCAGCCGCTCCACATCGCTATGCCAGCCATGCTCGGCGAATTCGGCTTCATCAAACCGTGGACCCACCCCATAAGCCTGCACGCCCCTCGCCCGCAACTGCGCCAAATCCGTCGCCCCCGTCACCATGCCCGGTATCGTGATCGCCTTGGGGTAAAGCCGCCTTTGCGCCGCTTCCAACGACCGAAACATCTCCGTGTCCAAGCGGCTGGGCGGCGCCGAAGGCCGGCCCGGAGCGCTGGGCACGATCTTCACCGATGGATCGCCAATCACTCGCGCCATTTCGGCGAAGAACTTGGTCATGTCTTCGTCCGGCAGCGCGCGAATATCCAGCATCGCCTCCGCTTGCGAAGGGATTACATTCTCGCGGAACCCCGCGTTCAGCATCGTCGGCGAGATCGAGGTGCGTAAAATTGAGTACTTGCCCAAGTCCTTTTCGGCGAAATAGTTCTGAATGGCGGCGGACTTTTGCGGATCCACCAGCCCCTTGTAGCGCGCGGCCTCCTCCGGCGGGCTGATCAGCGAGAGCCGCTCGAAGAAGGTCCGCGTCACGTCGTTCAAGCGCATGGGCGGCTCCCAACTGGCCACCTTGCTGACGGCCGTCGATAGATGGACGACGGCATTGTCGCGCCGGGGACGGGAGCCATGGCCGGACGTGCCCGTCGACACCAGTTTGGCCCGGCGCGGCACCTTCTCCGTGGCCGCAATCTCGACGAAGCGAACTTGCCCGTTTTCCGAATGCACGAAGCCGCCCTCCGCCAGGGCATATTCGGCTTCGATGTCCGCCCAGTGCTCTTTCACCAAATATTCGATACCGACGTTGAGCGGGCCGCTGGAACTCTCCTCGCTGGCCTCCGCGACATAGATCACGTCCCGGTCCAGCGGGACGCCCAGGCGTTTCAGGTGCAGCATCACCATCAGGCCGGCCGTCACGCCATCTTTGTTATCGGTGGTGCCGCGGCCCCATACATAGCCGTCCTTCCGCACGGCGCCGAACGGATCCACCGGCCACTTTTCGGGCTGCACGCCCACCGTGTCCGTGTGCCCCAGGATCAGAATGGGCCGCTTCGTCCCGTTTCCTTTCAAGCGCGCGACCAGGTTCGCCCGGCCCGGTTCCAGCGCGAAAACTTGATAGCTAATGCCCTCGCGATCGAGAATGCCCTTCAAGTAATTCACCACGGCGGTCTCATTGCCCGGCGGATTGCTGGTATTGATCCGGACGATCGATTGAAAGTGGAGTAAGGTCTCGGCCTTGGCCTTCTCCCAATCCACCACCGGCTCGGCGGCTTGGGCGGCGAGGGCCAGAAGGCAAAAGATGAGGCTTCCGTGTAAGGTGGGCATGGGCTAAATGTTAGCAGGAAAGCACAGCGGTCACAGCCCTCCCGCCCCGCTCTGAGATTTCGCTAAACACCTCGACTCACAACACTTAGGCAAGGCCCGCGGTCGCCCGGCCGCCAGAAATGCTAGGTCCCGTATGCGATCCTAAAGTAAGGGCATTTCGCTCAGCCGGATCGCGACCGCCTCCGGTCGAATGGCCCAAGTAGAATGCCCCAAGCAGAATGCCAAGTCAATGGAATCAGTTACTCCCGGGTTCGTTTCGTCTCCTGGGCCGCGCTTTCCGCCCGTCGGCAAGCGATTTTTGAACGTAGGTAATTGAGTCAAAAAGGTATGATAAGCATCAGAGAGGGTGAGTGAGTAACTCGATCAACAGTCAACGACGGTGGGGTCCGTTCGTGCTCCGGCTCGCGGCCGGATACCATCTCCTCCTGTTCCTCATGATCTGGATCGCGCCCGCGATGCTGTCTTCCCGCCCAATGGCGGTCGACTTCTGGCGAGCCCACTCCATCGGCACTTCGTTCGGCTTAGGAATTGGCCTACTGCTCGCCTCCTTCAACCCGGTGCGGCAGTGGGCGGTGATCGCCGCCTCGGCGTCCGTTTGCGCGATGATACTCCTGTTTGCCGCCGCCCTCGCGCACCCTCTTTTTCTTTTCCCGTGGTGGCACTTGGCCTTTGGCTACGCCGTCTGGTTAATCCCGTTCGGCATCATTCTTCATGATGCCTGGGAGGAGTTTATCGGGCTCCAGCGCGTGGCTTGTCCGGAGATCCAGCGGATTGCGATGCGCTCCCGCACCAGTCTGGGCGTCACCCTGGATGAGCTCTCGAGGCTCTCGCCGGTGATGGTAGTTTTCCTGCGTCACCTGGGTTGCCCCTTCTGCCGCGAGGCGCTGGCGGATCTGGCCAGCGATCGCGCCAGAATCGAACGCGATGGCACTCGGCTGTTGCTGGTACACATTGCCAGCGAAGAGGAGCTCCTCGATCGCTTGGCACCCGGGTTAAGCGACGTCGCTCGCCTGCCGGACCCCAGCCAAGTGATCTACCGCGCCTTTGGTCTGGGCCGGGGTCGGTTGCTCGATGTGTTTGGCCCCATGGTCTGGTTCCGCTTTATCGAAGCGGCCTTGCTGAAGCGCCGCGGTTTCGGGTTCCAGGACGACATCTTCCAGATGCCCGGCGTCTTTGTGGTCTATCATGGCCAAGTGATCCGTGCCTTCCGTCACCAGAGCATAGCCGACCGGCCCGATTACCTTTCTCTTGCCGGCACTCCTTCCGAACACGAGTATCAGGGCAGCTAAATGCATGCCCGAAGACCCTAAACCATTGCCGCTTGGCAGCTTCCGCATTTTCGGTGTGCCCGTTCGATTTCACTTCACATTTCTGCTCATCGCTTTCCTCCTGATCTCGAACGGACTCAGCCGTGAAAGCAACGCGCTTTCCACCGCTGTCTACATCGCCGGGCTCTTCGCTTCCGTGCTGGCCCACGAATTGGGCCACGCCCTGGTAGCTCGCCGTTTTGGCATTGCGACGACCGAAATCGTGATGTTTCCCATTGGCGGAGCGGCCAAGCTGGCACGCTCTCCTGAGCCGCGCGAAGAGATTTGGATTACCGCCGCCGGCCCATTCGTCAATTTCCTAATTGCCGCCGTTATTCTCGGCTTGGTTATCTCGCAGGGCAACTTATCTTTGGTGCCGAACCTCACGCTGCCAACGCCAGAGAACCTGTTGCTGCGCTTGGCGGCATCGAATTTAGGTCTAGGGATATTTAACCTGCTGCCCGCTTTCCCTATGGACGGCGGACGCTTGCTGCGCGCCATCCTCGCCCTGCGGCTCAGCCGGGCTCGCGCGACAGCCATTTCGAGCCGCATCGGCAAGGGGATCGCCCTGCTGATGGGGCTCTATGCCGTCGTCACCGGCTCCTACGGACTTATCTTTATCGCTCTTTTCGTTTACCTCGGCGCCAAACAGGAGAACACGGCCGTGCAGCAGCGCAGCCTGTTGCAAAACGTGCCCGTGCGCGCCGCCATGGTCACCGACTACCGTTCGCTTACCCATGGCACTTCGCTAAAGGAAGCCGCTGACCAGTTACTCACCACCTCGCAAACGGATTTTCCCGTGGTCAGTGGCACCGCAGTGGTGGGGCTGCTTTCGCGCCACGCCCTGTTGCAAGGGTTGGCTGCGGAAGGTCCTGAAGCCTACGTCGCCGGTATCATGCAGCGTACTTACCGCACCCTCTCGCCCGACGACGATCTCGGCCAACTGCTGGCCGACGGTCAACTTACTAACGAAACGGCATTGGTCATGGAGGGCGATACTTTGGTGGGTTTACTCACTGCCGAGTATTTGGCCCGCTTTCTTACCGCGCGGCAAGGCGCACTTACTTGAAAATCGCCATCGCTTCCATGCTTCAGGAGAGTAATACTTTCTCTCCCGTCCGTACTCACTACGATGACTTCTCCCCGGTTTTCGGCCAGGACGCTTACCTTCGCCATGCCGGAAAGCTCACCGAGATGGGCGGGTTTATTGATATTTTGCGTTCCTCGCGGGCGACGATTCTGCCGGTATGCGCGGCTTGGGCCATCACGGCCAACCGGCTCGTGCGACCTGACTTCCTCCGTCTCGCCCATGACTTTGAACATCACCTTCGCGAGGCCAAGCCCGACGCACTGTTACTAGCCATGCACGGGGCGCAAACCGCCGAACGTGAAGACGATGTGGAAGGCCACATCCTGCAAAGGGCGCGGGCCGTCTTAGGCCCCCAAGTACCCATTGTCCTCACGCTTGACCTGCACGCGAACATCACCAAACGCATGGTAGAGCTTTCCAGCGCCATCGTCGGTTACCACACCTATCCGCACATCGACATGTTCGAAACTGGCCAAAAAGCGGCTCGCCTGATGTTGCGCATCGTCCGCGGCGAAGTGCGCCCCTGCATGGCCTTTCGCAAACTGCCGTTGATTATTCAGGCGGAGAAGTCGCAGACTTACCGGGGCCCCATGTACCAGTTAGTGAAGGCCGCCCAGGCGCTTGAGCAAAGTGGGAAAGCGGAGGCCGTCTCGATTTTCCCGGTGCAGCCTTGGATGGATATCGCGGAGATGGGTTGCGCCGTTGTGGCCGTCACTAACGGCCATCAATTGGCCGCGCAACGGCAAGCCGATACTCTCGCCCGCCGGCTCTGGGATAACCGCAAGAAATACGAAGTTACTCTTACTCCTGTTACTGAAGCCATTGAAACTGCTTTGCGGATTAAGGGCGGTCCGGTGGTGCTGGCGGAGTCATCCGATAGCACCGGATCTGGCTCACCCGGCGATAGCACGGGTGTCTTGAAGCACTTAGTGAAGGCGAAACTGACCGGCCCCGCAGCCATCTTTCTAGTCGACCCTGCCGCGGTCAACACCGCGATCTGCTCCGGCATCGGTTCGGTAGTCACCATGAAAGTGGGCGGAGCGTTTGACAAGAAACATTCCCGGCCTGTAAAAGTAAGTGGCGTCGTGAAAATGATCTCGGATGGACGCTGGACGGCGCGTGCGCGAGGCTATAACACCGGCATCACTACCTGCATGGGTCGCACGGTGGTACTCGAAGTCGGCCACGTGCAGATGTTAATTGCCGAGAGATCGGCCATGACGGTTGACCCCGAGCTATTCCGCAGCCACGGCATCGATCCCACTTACTGTAAGATCGTGGTGGTCAAATCGCCCAACGGCTTTCGCGCCGCCTACGAACCAATCGCCGCCGCGATCTTCGTCGTAGATACTCCCGGAGTAAGTACCGCGAACCTGCGCCACTTACCCTTCAAACGCGTACCCCGGCCGATCTATCCCCTAGATCCAGAAACATCTTACCCTTAACGCGCCGGCCGCTTCCGGGGCGCTGCCTTGCGCGGCGCGGCGGCGGGGGCGGCACCACAGGCCGCAATAGCGATCCACTTTTGTGGGTTCACCGCGACGCCGCCGATGAACAGCCCCCAGTGTAAGTGAGGCCCCGTAGCAAAGCCCGTGCTGCCGACATAGCCCACCACGTCACCGGCCTGCACCGTAGCGCCTTCCGTGGCCGCGATTTTCGATAGGTGCAGATACATGGACGTGAAGCCTTGCCCGTGGTCGATGCCCACCGTGCCACCGGTGTAGTTCCAGGGATGGGCGAGTTTCACGACGCCTGCGGCCGTGGCCTTCACTGGAGTGCCCATGGGCGAGCGGAGGTCGAGCCCGCGATGGAAGTTCCCGCTGGGCTTGCCGTGATAGTAACGCTGGACGCCGTAAGGGGAGTTCATACACTCGGGGGTGGGCGCGCGAAAAGGCTCGTTCCACAGGCGCGCCTCGCTGACGTGGTTCAAGAACGTTTGAATGCTTTCCACCTCTCCGGGCGCGGGCTTCAGCGACGTCATAGCGGACGTGGTGGCAATATTTTGGATAGGGAACTTAGCATCGCGCACCGTCACACTTTGCGTGAAAAGCGTCTTGCCGCCCGCGTCCGTAACCTGCAAGGGATAGTTGCCGGGCGCAAGCGTAGCGGGCACTGGCACCAGTCCGGCGAGGCCGCTGGCATCGGCGAAGAGGCGCAGCTTCTTATTCGCGAAGGTGGCATAGGCCTCACCAGCGGGATTTCCCGAGACGCGCAAGGTGTCGCCTTGGTCGACAGCGGAGGGCACGTGGAAATCGGACGCCTGGGCAGCGAAAACGAGTAGGATCGAGAGAAACACCCGTTAGTTTGCCATAATCGTGGCGATGATCTCTTTACTATTTTTGACCGTCACGGCTTTCGCCGCCGATGACGCTTTGATCGAAGGGTTCCGCCTCAGCACGGTGGCCAGCGTCTCCGATGCGGTGGACCAGATTACCGGCCAGCGGGGATTCCTTTCGCACGACATGCGGCCACGCATCCTGGGGCCGAACATCCCTGATCGCTTCGTGGGCCGCGCCACCACGGCGCTGCTGCGGGCCACTACCAAGGAGAAGGCTGCGGCGCAACTGAGTGCGAAGCATTCCGTAGAGATGATCGATAATGCCGCACCGGGTTCGGTTGGCGTGATTGTGGTGGAGAATGGCCTGGATGTGGCGGGTATGGGCGGGTTGATGGCGACGGCGGCCAGCGCCCGCGGCATGGCCGGCGTGCTGCTGGACGGCGGCTTACGCGATCTGGCCGAGATTCGCGCGCTCGGGCTGCCGGTGTTCTCGCGCAGCATCGTGCCCTCGTCGAGCGTCAGCCGTTGGGCCAGCGTTGCGCGCGATATCCCGGTGAATTGCGGCGGCGTGGTGATCATGCCGGGTGATTACATTGTGGCCGGTGAAGATGGGGTGGTGCGGGTTCCCGCAGCCCGCGCGGCAGAGGTGCTCAAGCGCGCTCAGGAGATCGATGTGCGCGAAGGCAGCATGGTGCCGGATATTAAGAAGAATAAGTCACTGGGTAAGACGGTGGAGCAGTATAAACGTATTTAGTTACGCAAACATAGCTTCGACCGGTCGGCCTTTGCCGTCTTTGGTGACATAGAAGGGCCGTTTTTCCACGACGTAAGCGTGGTCGGCCGCAATACCCATGGAGCGGTAAATGGTGGCGTGCAGATTCTCAATCGAAACCGGATCTTTAGTAACTTTGCAGGGCCGCTCGTCGGCCGTAATTCCGTGTAAGTAGCCTTTCTTAAGGCCGCCGCCGAAGAGTAACACACTGGTGGCTTCGGTAAAGTGGCGATGCATGCCGTAGTGCTTGGGATGGGTCATTTTCTCGGGGACCGTCACCTGGTCCTGCACGGCTAGTCCGGGCTTGCCTTCGGTGAGCATGTCGCGTCCAAACTCGCTGGCCAAAACGACGAGGGTGCGATCCAGTAGGCCGCGGGCTTCTAAGTCGAGAATCAATTGCGAGATCGGCCGGTCGATCGACTGTTTCATGCCCACGACGCGCGAATGGCCATTTTCATGGGTATCCCAGAAGCGAAACGGAATGTATTCGCTCGACACTTCGACGAAGCGCGCGCCGGTTTCGGCTAGACGTCGGGCCAATAAGCAACCGAGGCCGAACTTACCGGTATTGTAAGTGTCGTAACTGGCTTTGGGTTCCAGCGATAGGTCGAAAGCCTTGGCTCCGGGGGAGGCTAAAAAACGATGCGCATTCGCGAGGGCCACTACTAAGCTGTCTTGCTGATAGTCCGAGGCGTCGCGTAGTACGGGATTGCGCTTCACTAACTCCTGGTAGATCTCATGACGGCGGCGGAAGCGCAGGTCAGTAAACTCCTTGGGCGGGCGCACGGCGGAGATGGCGTCGTTGGGATCGGGAATGCTGAAGGGGCCAAATTCACTGCCCAGAAAGCCCGCCGTGTGGAAAGCTTTTAGGGCATCGGCCTCGCCGCCTAACTCTAAGTTTTGCCCGATGTTGATAAAGGCCGGGACGTCCGGATGCTTGGGCCCGCGCACCTTGGCGATCCAGGCACCTAAGTGCGGAAGAGGCACGGGTTGGGGCGGCGCGTAGCCGGTGTGCCAATGATACTGATGCTTGGTATGTAAGATATGGCCTAAGTCGCCTACCTGGTGTGAGCGCAATAGGGTGCCTCGGTCCATCACCTGGGCGATGCGTTCGAGCCCCTCGGTCAACTGAATGCCATCGACATTCGAGGGGATCGGCTTGAAGGTGCTGAGCACGGCGCTCGAGGCTAGGCCTGGCTCGTAGGGCGTGTAACGCTTAGGGTCGAAAGTCTCCGTTTGGGCCATGCCGCCGGCCATCCATAGGAGGATCATGCAATCGGCCTTAGGGGCGAGTGCTTGCGCTTGGCTGGCAAGTAAGCTGGGAGCGCCGAGGGCGCTGCTCATTAAAAAGTCCCGGCGGTTCATGGACATTACCTCACAAACTGAAATTCTGGAGACATAAATACGACCCACAGCAAGTCTTCGAGGCCCTGCCGGGTGGGCTTACTGGAGCCGAGTAACTGGAGACCCACGCGAGACTCCTCAGCGGACGGCGCGCGGCCCAGGGCATGCCGATACAACTGGCTGACGATGTTAGCTGAACCCTGCACAGGAGTGGGGCGGGGAAGTGGCGTATCGCCGGTGACGGCCACCAGCTTGCGTTCGTTAGGCGCCTCGTCGAAAATAAACGCACGGATCGCAGCGCTGATTTCGCTGTCGTTCGTCTTCTCATCCATGGCCAGCGTGGCCCGGAAGCGCGTATAGCCCTGGCCGGCGATATCGAAGACTAACTCATGGGGGATGGCCGTGGTGAGGACGGGTAACTGCAACTTGTCTTTGAAGAGAGTAAATGTCGTTTGCTTAAAACTCGACTTAGTGTTAAGCGAGGCGAGGGCAACTTTGCCAGACGGGCCTTCGAGTTCGGCGTCGCCCCAGCCGGCTTCCACCCGCGTCGGGTCGTAGGAGTCGATGTCGACCATCAGCAGGCGCAGCTGTTTGCGGCCGGTGATATCTAAGTCTACTTTTACGCGGGTTTGGGCCCGCATCACTCCGCTATCGAATAGGTTGGTGGGCGCGCTGTCGACCTGATCCAGCAGGCGCTTGGAGCCCTCGCGCAACATCGACGTGAGCACTTCGCCGTTGGCGAGTTCCATGCCTTGCAGTGTGGACGATTCAGTAAGGCGCTCAGTAACTGCGCCATCGCGCATGGGACGCCCCAGGGCGCGCGTGAGCGAATTGGGTTTGAAACGCCATTCCCTGGCATAGATGCCAGGGACGGCCCGGCTATCGGCCCGGATGCGCCACTCACCGGTGATGGAGGAGACGGCATCGGCGAACTGTTCGGCGGTTAGGCGGCGGGGCCAGGGTCCGCGAAACACATAGCTCGCGTCGCGCAATTGGCCGGCAGGCACGGCCGGACGGGAGTAAGCGGCGGAGGTCATGATGGTGCGCAGTAAGTAGCGCATGTCGTAGTTATGAGCGACAAAGTCAGCCGCCAGCCAATCGAGTAACTTCGGCGACCAGGCGGATGCTTCCATTTCGTCGGCTGGCTCCACTAAGCCATGGCCATAGAGCCGTTTCCAGACGCGATTCACGATGGTCCGTGAGAAGAGCCCATTTTCCTTGGCGGTAAACAGGCGAGCGGCAGCTGCGCGGCGCTCCGCTAGCGAAGCCGTCTCGCTGACGCCGCCTAACTCGGGAAAGAGAAAGTGCGGCTTGGCGGTTACACCGGTGCCCGCATCGCAGCGGGCAATCTCGAGCGGTTCTTTCACTAAGTCGTTCGCAAAGAAACTGGCGAGGCCGTAGGCCTCTTTCAGCTTCCAATGGCTGATGAAACTGTCGTGGCAGGAGTTACATTTCAAATTGACTCCCAGAAACACCTGCGCGCTATTCTGCGCGGCTTGCATCACGGGGGTCTGTGAAGCATTCACCGTGCCCCGCCAGTTGACTCCCTTTAAGAAGCCAGCGGGGTCGTCTTTCGCCACGGGGTTCAGCAGCGCTTGGACAAACTCGTTATAAGGTTGATTGTCGGCGAGCGACTTCAGCAGCCAGGGCGTGATGGTTTGGCGCTCGCCAATGTAACTGACGCCCTCGTCGTTGTGCAGCAGGTCGTTCCAGAAACTTACCCAGTGTTCGGCGAAATTGGTGCGCGAGGCGAGTAACTCGTCCAGCAGACGGGCGCGCTTATCGGGGCGTGGGTCGCGCGCGAAACGATCCTGGTCGGCGGGGGTGGGTAGCAAGCCCCAGAGGTCGAGGTAAGCGCGACGGGCGAAGACATGGTCCGGCACGGGCGGCAAGGGAGTGATCTGATGCTGCCGGTCGTAGGCTTGCAATAGTTGATCGATACCGGTGGCCGATGGCGGCTTGAGAGCCAACGAGAAAGTGGGCTCGTCGTCGAACGGGCCGGGCTGGACGATGGCACCTTCGGCGACCCAACGCTCAATGATGGCGATCTCGGTGTCGGCAAGCGCCGCGCCGGCGAGGGGCATGCGCTGTCCACCCAGCCCTCGAAGACGCTGCACCAAAGGGGACGTCGCAATCCTACCGGGCACCAATGCTGGACCGCTTTGGCCACCTTTCAACAATGCTTCGCGAGTCATGACGGAGAGGCCGGCCTGGCCGCGATCGCCGTTGTGACAACTCATGCAACGCGCGACGAGAATCGGGTGAACTTGCCGGGAGTAATCGATTTGAGCCGGGAGGAGGCTGGCGAATAAGAAAAGGCAAGCGGGAAGGCGCATCTCCTCCCATCGTATGCCGAATTTAGGGCGCGGAAAAGACGGGCTTCTTGCCGTTGTCGCGATTGCGGACCCGGTCGTACAAATGGCGGCCATTGGTGGTGCCCAGGCCCTCGTTGTAGAGACTGGTGAGGCCCAGAGTTTCGCGCAAGTCGGCATCGAAGGCATGCAAGGTTTTTAACTGTTCGGCGGTGGCTGCGCGACGTTCGCCATGCGAGGTTTCGAAGTAGACCTGATAGCCGCCATGCGTCAACACCCCGATTTCCTGGCCAATCAGCACGCCGGTTTTTTCGATGGTGATTGCTGCCCCGGCATCCTGTAGCACCGCGGCGCAGTCGCCGCGCAGGGCGACCGCCATGCCCGGCCCTTTGGCCGCAACCGAAAAGCCTTTGGCGCGCAGATCGCCCAGATGGCTATCGAAGGTAGGGACAGTTGGTTTTACTCGCCGGAAGAACATGCTCCCCTTATGTTAGCGCTTTAGGCGCGTTCGCAACTTCTTGCTCAGCTTTTCGATCTCGTCCAGTTTCTTCAGCAAGGTAATGGAGAGCACGTGGTGCTCATGCTCTTCCAACTCCCGCCGGACCTCTTGCGACAGCCGCACGAGTTCGTCGGCGTCTTTGATGGACCGCTTGTGTTCGGCCTTGAGAATTTCCTCGGATTGCAGTTTGCCATCCGGCAGCCGCACCGTGGTGGGATCGTCGATGGGGGGCTTGGGCTCTTGAGACCACAGGGCGAGAGCAAGCAGCAAACAGCAGGCGGGCATGCATTTACTGTAGCCCTACTGGCGTGGGAGAGTGAGCGATGACTTACATACGATTTTCTAGCTCGTCGATGGCGCAATCCGCTAACGCTGGACAAGGCCGGTTCGCAGGGTTGAAAATACTCTATACGAATGGCGACCAAGAGGAGTCCGCAACTGAATGAGGCTTGGGTCCGGCAGATGGCGGGGGCGGCTTATTTCGCGCGTGGCTGGCGCTATTACCAGGATGGGCACGTTTCGTCGATAGAGGGCCAGGGCGACACGGTTCGGGCGGTGGTGAGGGGGAGCTATGACTACGCGGTGGAGCTTACCTGGGGTGAGCGGCGGGTAAACTACTCATGCGATTGCCCGTTGGGCATGGATGGCGAGTTTTGCAAGCACTGCGTCGCCACAGCGCTGGCTTGGCTGAATCGCTCCGCGCAGACGAAGGGGAAGCAGAACGATGAACTGACACTGGCGGAGGCCGAGGAGATTCTGCGGGCCGAGGAGCCCACGGTACTGGTGCGGACGTTAATCGAGTGGGCGCAGGACGATGATCGGCTGCGCGAACGCGTGCTGCTTTACGCGGCCAGACGCTTAGGGCCTGACGCTGCCATCACCGCAGCGTACCGGGCGTTTCAGAAGGCGGTAGAAACCCATGGATTTGTCCATTACCGCGAGGCGGCTGGCTGGGCGAGCGGCGTGGACGACGCTATCGATGCGATGGAGCAGTTGCTGGCGGAGGGACACGCGGCGGCGGTGGTGGATTTGTCCGAGTCCGGACTGCAGGATTTGGCCGGGGCGATCGAGTCCCTCGACGATTCGGACGGCTACATAAGCGGGCTGCGGGACCGCCTGCTAGGCCTTCACTTCCAGGCCTGCGAAGTGTCGCGGCCCGATCCGGTCGCTTTGGCGAAGCGGCTCTTTCAATACGAACTCCACAGCGAGCTCGATATATTCCACGGTGCCGCCGCCCAATACGCCACGATTCTGGGGGCCAAGGGCTTGGCGGCGTATCGCAAGCTGGCCGAGGTGGAGTGGCGCAAGGTGCCGGTGCGGACGGCGGAGGACGGGCCGCGATCTAGTGACTATTTCAAGATCACGCACATGATGCTGGCGCTGGCTCGCGCTTCGGGCGACGTCGACGAGCTGATCGGCGCGATGAGCCGGGATCTCTCGTGGGCCTACTGTTATGTGGCAATTGGCGAAGTGTGCCGCGAGGCTGGCCGATTCGCCGAGGCTTTACGGTGGGCCGAAAAAGGGCTCGCGGCCTTTCCGGAACAAACCGATCGGCGGCTGCGGGAGTTTGCGGCGCAGGAGTATCATCGGCTGGGTCGCCATGACGACGCGATGAAATTGATGTGGGCCATGTTTGCCGAACGGCAGTGCCTGGAAACCTATCAGAAGCTGGTGACGCACGCCCAGCAGGCGCAGCAGGGTCCGGCGTGGCGGGAACGCGCGTTGGCGGCGATTCGGGCGGACATCGCGCAGAGTAATATGAACGCAAAGCGGTTGAACCATTCGTTGCTAGTCGAGATCTTTCTTCACGAGGCGGATACGGAGGGAGCGTGGAGCGAAGCCGCCGCCGGGGGTTGCTCCGACGCGTTGTGGCGGCAGTTGGCCGAGGCGCGCGAGAAGGATCATC
>JAYVRS010000720.1:0-1514 GCA_043776185.1 Bryobacteraceae bacterium
GGGGCCGGCGATTGCTTCGCGGCCGGCTTCTTCGGCTCCATCGCTTCCGATGGCCTGGATGCGCGTCAGGACTATGATCCACGCGTCCTGCGCCGCGCCGTGATTTATGGCTCGGTGATGGGTAGCTTTTGCTGCGAGATGTTCGGCGTCGACCGGTTCCGTACTTTGACGCGTCAAGAGATCGATAATCGGTTCAGTGAGTTCAAAGCCTTCACGCACTTCTAAGTCCTCGAAGAAAAGTCGTTCACGGCGAGGGGTGCCTGAAGCCAGCGCCCCTTCGCCGTGGCCTCTGATCCTGGTCGCTTTCGGTCTCACGACTCTCTCCACTTTGGCGATTCTCTTCTTCGCGCAACGCGGCGAGTTGCTTTGGTATGGCGACGCTACCGCGCATATCAACATCGCGCGACGCATCTTCGATTCGCGCACGCCCGGCTATGAGCAGATCGGCACCGTCTGGCTGCCCGTGCCGCACCTGCTGATGTTGCCCTTTGTGGGCGTCGCTCGCTGGTGGAGTACGGGTTTGGCGGGCGCATTTGCCGGCGGACTCTGCTTCGTCACCGCCGGCTGCTTTCTGTTCGCCACCATTCGCCGCCTCACTGGCTCGGGGCCTGCCATGATGGCGCTAGCCGTTTTTGCGCTGAACCCAAATCTCCTGTATTTGCAGTCGACACCCATGAGCGAGGCTCCGCTGTTCGCCGGACTGCTGGCTTTGTTTTGGGGATTGGTCTACTTTGCCCAAACCGGCACTTGGCTGGGGTTGAGTGTCGCCGCCGTGGCGGCCGGCTTAACCGCCATGACGCGCTATGAAGGCTGGTTTCTGCTGCCCTTCGCCGCCCTGGTCGTCCTGTTTACTCAACGGCGACTGGCTCCCTTCGTTACCTTCTGCGCCATCGCCGGACTGGCCCCTACTTGGTGGCTGCTGCATAACTGGATCTTTTTCGGCGATCCGCTGGAGTTCTACCGCGGCCTCTACTCCGCCAAGGGCATTTACCAAACCGCCCTCGATCAAGGCATGGCGCGCTATCCGGGCGATGGCGATTGGCTGAAGGCGATCGAGTATTTCTTTGCCGCCGTGCGGCTAAACGTAAATTGGGTCGTAGTTGTGATTGGCGCATTGGGCGTCTTGGCCGCGCTCGTGAAGCGGCAATGGTGGCTCTTCTTTCTGGCACTAACGCCGATCTTCTACATCTTGAGCATGCACGGCAGCGGCACCCCGATCTTCATTCCGGATCGCTGGCCCACTAGTTACTACAACGCGCGATACGGGCTCGCGGCGCTGCCTCTGCTGGCTGGTGCAGGCGCGGCATTGATTGCCACGCTGCCTCGAGGCGCGCAATGGCCCGTGATGTTCATCCTCGCCTTGGGCACGGCCATTCCGTGGCTCGCCTATCCGCGCCCGGATAACTGGGTCTCCTGGAAAGAGGCACAAGTGAACTCCATTCAGCGTCGTGCCTGGACCTATCCCGCCGCCGATTACCTGCGTCAGCACTACCGCCGCGGCGACGGCATTCTGG
>JAYVRS010000721.1:0-4800 GCA_043776185.1 Bryobacteraceae bacterium
TCGGCCTTCAACCCTAAGGCACTCTCGCCCAAGGGAGCCATCGGGCTGATGCAGTTGATGCCACAGACGGCAGCCGCACTCAACGTCGACCCCCATGACGCCGAACAGAATGCCGAAGCCGGCGCCCGGCTCTTAAAGGACTTGCTCCTCCAGTATCAGAATCAACCGGACCAGTTGCGCCGAGCGCTAGCCGCCTACAACGCTGGCCCGGCCGCCGTCGCTAAGTACAACGGCGTGCCACCTTACCGTGAAACCCAGCTCTACGTCGACAAGATTGTCGGCCAGTACAAGCGCACTCTCGCCCAGTAAGTTACTTCGTCAGCATAAAACGATCCACCTCGCGCCCCGTCCCGTCAATCTGTCGAAACTGTAACTTCTTCCCGTCCACTTCAATCCAGGAAAACGAATTCACATTAGAGACAAATTTCGTCGTAAAGCTCTGCCAGGCAGTCGAGTCATCGCCCTGAGTGGGATCATACAGGCCCGCGCCGCCCGCGCCCGTGACGATGTAGATTGGGGCGTTCGTCTTGGTCTTACTCACCCCGTCGAATGTCTTATCAAATTCAAATTGCCCGTCCACCACCCCGCGCTTAGGAGCATCGGCGGCGGCTTTGAATTTCAGCGGGTAACTACGCTGGTAGTTATGCACATGCCCCGCGAATACGACATCGACGTGATACTTTTCAAAGAGATCGGCCATCCAGCGGGGATGCTGCTCCTTAAAGTGGGCTATCGAAGAATTGAAGGCGGGATGGTGCATAGTCACGAAGCGCCAAGTGGCGGATTTCGCACCCTTCAGATCGCGTTCCAGCCAATCGCGTAGTTGCGGGGCAGTCCAATCGAGGTAAGTGTTCGTGTCAACCGCGATCCAATGAGAGTTACCGTAGTCAAACGAAAAGGAGCCCATGCGCTTAAGGGACGCGCCAGCGCTGGTCAACACGGCCTGCACATCGGCCGGGTCGCCCTCGAACTTACGCGGTTGGCCGATCGCCTCCACATCGGGACCATTCAGCGGCTGATTCCAGTAATAGTAATAGGCTTGCGCGTCGGGATACTTAGTCAGGTCACTCGCGGCGGTATCGTGGTTACCGGGCACGCCGATCATGGGCCGCGAGCGCAGCAGTGGCACCGCATCGCCATTGTAGATCGGATAAAACTTTTCGCGATACTCGCTGATCAAGCCACGCGAATAAACAATATCGCCCGTAACTTGAACGAAATCTGGCTTCCACAGATTCACCTGCTTCGCAATCTGCTTCTGCGGAATGTTATTCTGGCCGCAGTCGCCAAAGACGGCGAATCGATAGGCTTGGTTCGCTGACTTACGAGCCAGTGCGCGGCTCATAAAGACCACTTGTCCATCGCGGGAGACTTCGTAGTCAAACTCGGCACCCGGCTTCAGCCCGGTCAGCTCCGCTGCGTACACTAAGTGCGGCTCAATACCCCGCACGGCGATTCGGCGATGTGTAACTCCGGGCTGCGCCTCCCACTTCTTGCCGCCCAGCACCTTCACCCGCACCCTAAACTGCGCGTGTGTCTCAGTGGCGTGCCACAGCAGCGTCATCTTGGTGGCGTCGCTTGGGTGGTCGCCCAACTGTAAATAAGGCGATTGAACGAAGGGGCCAGCGGCCGCAACGGCCGATGCCCACAGTAAAAAGGCGAGCGAAAGCTTCACCGTCTCATTCTAACCTGCGGGCCAACTACAACTCGCGAATCAACAGGCCGCGAAACTCCACCTGAATCGCCGGCCCCGAGTGCACCTGTAAAGCAATAAAGCCTCGCCGCAGTAAGCCAGGCTCCGTCTCGACGTAGTGCACAGTACGAACGCCATTGAGGTGCAGCGAGATAAAATTGCCTTGCGCGCGAAGGACATATTGGTTCCAGCCGGACTTGTCCACCGGGGCCACGGACAGGGCGGGCGGGGCCACCAACACTCTCTTGCGGCGCGATTCGTCATAAAGCGCGCCCCAATACCCCTGGCCAATATCCGCCTGATAGCCCGACACCTCGTGCGAATCCGGCACCGGAACGCTGCGAAACTGCACGCCGGTATTGCCCTCGCCGTTCTTCAAGCGGAACTCCACTTTCAGTTCGAAGTTATCGTAATGGGCCCGAGTTTGTAGAAAGTCGTTGTACTTGAGCCCATCATGGCGGCCAGTAATCACGCCATCGCGCGCACTCCAGCAACTGGCGGTATCGACCACAAAATCGCTCAAATCGCGGCCATTCCAAAGCGGCCGCCAATCGGATTTAGCCGGCGTGGCCATCATCGTCTCACCGGTCTTATAGGCGAGGTTACCCAGATGCGCGGCGTTGGCCGCCGCCACCGCCGTCATCACGTCCGAGGCCGGCGTTTGGCGGCTGCGCACGCAAGCCAGAAAGTTCTGCATGTGCGGCAACGTACCGTCCACCGTCGCCTTCACGGCGCGCGCCGCCGTCGGTCGATTCGTCTTTTGCTTGCGGATGTCCTCCTCGGTATAGAGCGAGTAACCGTTGCGGTCGAGCCGCAAGGTAGCTTTGTCTCCACGAAACACCATGCCGCCGTCTTCATAACCCTGGGTAAGTGTACTGTCATAAGTACTCACAAAGCCCTTGGAGTAACGATAGGAGGCCGTCAGTGTATCCGGACATTCCCAATCTTTAAAATGCGTGTTACTCCCCATAGCTTGGGCCGTTATGGGTTCGTAGTCATCCATCAACCAATGGATAGTATCCACCCAATGCGAGTAAAGATCGGTCAGCGTGCCGTTTCCATAATCCCAGAACCAGCGCCAGCGGCGGTAGCGTAGTTCATCGGGTTCCCGTGGCGTGGCCGTGCCCAGCCAGGCCTTCCAATCGATCCCTTCCAGGCCGAATTCCGTCGTCGAAAGCGGTCGATGGTAGTTCTGATACCAGTAAGATTGCACCAGGGGGATGCGACCCAATTCCCCGCTCTGCAGTAACTGTCGCGCTTCGAGGATATGGGGATAACTGCGCTGCTGATAGCCCACTTGCACCACCCGGTTCGACTTCTTGACGGCTTCGATTGCCACCGCACCTTCGGCCACCGAATGAGTAAGTGGCTTCTCAATGTAGACGTCTTTACCGGCGTTGACTGCGGCCAGTAACATCGGGACATGCCAGTGGTCCGGCGAGCCGATGATGACGGCGTCAATGGATGAGTCGTCGAGGATGCGGCGGAAGTCCGCCACCTCACGAGCGGCTGGCGCTAGCGTCGCTTTCGCTTTCGCCATGTGCAGCGGATAGACGTCACTCAGCGCGGCAAACTCACAGCCGCCGGCCTGATTGGCCATGCGCATCAGCAACTGGCAACGTCCACCCGTCCCGATCGCTCCCAGACGAATCCGGTCATTGGCTCCGAGAATCCGTTGATAAGAGGCGGCGCTCAGCGCGGCGGCATTGGCAAAAGTACGACGAGTCATCGTGCCGATTATATCGGTTCTGAGCCCAGGCGAATCACGATTGTTTCAAACCCCGCGGCGATTGTTTTCCGTTAACATATTGACCTCCCAGTACCTATCGCTGCCTATAATAGGGAAGTGGAATTTGAATGGATTGACGCGGCGTCCGCGCAGAATCTTGCCCGCCACGCGGTCCGCTTCAGCGAGGCCGTCTATGCGTTCGTCGACCCCAAAGCTATCGAATTTCTGGACGAGCGACGCGCGCAACTCAGTCTCATTGGGCACACGCCCCGAGGATTGCTCTACGTGGTTTTCACCGAAACCACCGAGGGCCGGGTGCGCATCCTGCATGCCCGAGTGGCCGATTCTGTGGCGGTTACCTCGCCCCCATGCGAGCCCGAATTCGAATTCGATGCTCGGCGCGTGAAGCGCGTCCCCCGTCCACACCGGCATCTCGCCACCGCCACCGACGTATTGGCTCCTCAATGCCACGTCTCCGTAACTTTGGAACTCGATGCCGACGTAGTGGCCGCATTCCGTCACCGGTCAGTGAACGCGGCCCTCCGGCAGGCTCTCCATCGCGAAGACTCCCTGAAAAGCCTAAGCCCCACGACACCACGCGACCTTCTCACTTACGAATGGCCGCAAAACGGACGGCGGTAAAGCGTGGGTTGTTGATTTTGAGTGGTGAGCGCGGACAGAATCGAACTGTCAACCTACTGATTAAGAGTCAGTTGCTCTGCCAGTTGAGCTACGCGCCCACATCGGGTGGGAGGTTATCCGTCTCTGGCGAGGATAACCTTCATTGGGTAGGATAGCATGGAGACTCTGCTCAAGGAAACTCGAATGCTCACTCGCCGATCATTGCTGCTCGCCCCTTTCGCTGACCCGCTCCCCGCGTCTGTCGAGGCCCACCTGCACCTCTTCGAACCGCAGCGCTTCCCCTACCATCCCACCGCCACCTACCAGCCCCCAGCTGAGCCCCTGGTGCCTTACCTCGATTTCGCCAAAGCCCACAACATTCAGCACGCCATCATCGTCCATCCCGAACCCTATCAGGACGACCATCGCTATCTCGAATACTGCTTCACCCACGAAAAGCCCGCTGGGCTTTTCAAGGGCACCTGCCTTTTCGATCCCATCCACCCCGCTACCCCCGCCAAGTTGAAGGAGCTCACCCAGCGCTGGCCCAACCGCATCGTCGCCCTGCGCATCCATGCGGTGAACAAACAGGAAGAGCCCTTTCTCAAAACCGGTCCCCTCAAGAATCGCGACCTCGCCCACCCCGCCATGCGCCGCACCTGGGCCGCCTGCGCCGACCTCGGCCTCAAAATCCAGATGCATTTCGTTCCCCACCACGCCCCGGCTATCGCCGCCCTGGCCAAACAAGTTCCCGTCG
>JAYVRS010000722.1:0-1512 GCA_043776185.1 Bryobacteraceae bacterium
GCGAGTTGATTTGACGGGGTTGCATCATTAGTGGCGGCCGGGATTTTCTGGCCGCCCCTCCCCGTAACTCCGACTTGCCCGGCGAATATTCCGTTGAGCTAGGAGCGAAGTAAACATATGGAAATGAAAAAAAAGCAGGCGCCGCCTTCGGTGTTAAACGACATCAACGTTACCCCGCTGGTCGACGTGATGTTAGTCATGCTCATCATCTTCATGGTCATCACTCCCATGTTGACCAAAGGGCAGTCGGTCGACAAGGTGAAGACGGCTAACCCGATCGCGATGCAGGACGCGGACAAGGAAGACGCGGTTCTCGTGTCGATCACCAAGGACGGCGGAGTCTATTTGGGAACCACCAAGATTCCTCCGGACACCCTCCCCCAGAAGGTGAAAGACCTGCTGACCAACCGCCTCGATAAGACGGTATTTATTAACGCGGATATGCGGGCGCTGTATGGCAAGGTCGCCGACGTGGTGGATAACCTCCGCGCGGCGGGCGTCGACAACGTTGGCCTCCTGGCTGAGCTAGATCAGGACGCCGCTGCCAAGCGACGGCGCGAGTTGGGTAAATAGCTCCACCAGCCCAGGGGCACGCACGAAGTAGTGGTTGACATTTTTTGAGAGCGACAGAAAACAGGAGTCTACGATATGGCAATGGCAGTTGGTTCGAGTAAGGGTGGACCCCAACCGAACATCAATATGACACCGCTCATTGACGTGTTGCTGGTACTGATGATCATCTTCATGGTGATTACGCCCCTCACGCCCAAGGGCTTGGAGGCGTTGGTGCCCCAACCGCCGCCGAAGAATACGCCTCCTCCGCCTCCCGATCAGGATCGCACGGTCGTCATATTGATCGACAAGGATAAGCGGATGAAGCTCAACACGGAGGACATCACCGAAGCGACCCTCGGCAAACGTCTCGAAGAGGTCTTCAAGACTCGCGCCGAACGCGTAGTCTTTGTCAAAGGTGATCCTGATCTTGAGTTTCAGGTCGTGGCCCGTGCCATCGACATCGCCAAGGGAGCCGCGATTGACAAAGTCGGCTTAATGACCAAAGGCGTGGAGAGCGGAAATTAACCCTTATGCAGAACCGTTCCACCGTTTTGGCTCTGGCGGCGACCGCCAGTTTGCTGTTCGTTTCTTCCGGATGCGAGAAGTTGCGCGCCCGCGACAATCTCAACCAAGGCGTCAACGCCTTCAAAAATGCCAAATTCGCCGACGCTGTTAGCCATTTTAAAACGGCCGTCGAACTCGATCCTTCCCTATCCTCGGCTCGCTTGTACTTGGCGACCGCCTATCGAAGCCAGTATATTCCGGGGGCAGAAAGCGAAGAGAATCGTGACTTCGCCAAGCGAGCGATGGAAGAATTCACGAAGGTCTACGAGCAAGAGCCCACCAACAAGCTGGCGCTCCAGTCCATTGCCTCGCTTCACTATGACGAAGCCCAAGGCTTCACCGCTCTCGAGGATAAGTTTAAGAAACTGGACGAAGCCAAGAGCTGGCACGAAA
>JAYVRS010000723.1:0-1511 GCA_043776185.1 Bryobacteraceae bacterium
CCTGTACCTTTCACCTGGGTTTGCGTTAGCCGCATTTCGCGTAGCGAAGTGACGTTGGCGAATTCCTGTAAGCCTTTGTCCTTCACATTGGTATTGAACAGAAAGTGCAGGCTAAAATCTAGCTTTTCCAGTTTAGTGAGCGACGCGAGCGCCTTCAGTTCGGCGTTTGCGTCGAGCTTGTCTCCGGCGCCGGTGGTGAAGATGGGCGAGGCGAGTTGCAGTTCTCGCAGTTCGGTAGCGGTGGCCAGGCGCTTGAGTTCGATGGAAGGGATCGTGGTGCCCACCAAGTCGATGGCCGACAAGCGAAAGGGGGTCTGCGGCAAAGCATCCACTTCAGTGATGATGGCCGGATTGCCCACGATGCGCACGCGTCCGCTGGCCCGCAAAACCCACTCGGCCAAGGAACGGTCGTCCTGCGCCAATAACAGACAAGGCAAAAATAGAAACGTCAGGCGTCGCACGAACCTATGTTAGCGCCTCTTAATCTGGAAGCGAGAAGGCCACATAGCTGCCGCCAGACGACTTTGGCCCCGCTTTGCCGCCCCCCGCCGCGATGACAATGTATTGTTTGCCGTTTACCTGATAGATGCTGGGCGTGGCGTTGCCCGCGTTCGGCAACGTGGTTTCCCACAGCAGCTTACCGGTGCGCTTATCGAAGGCGTGGAACTTCTTGTCGTGGTTGGTGGCGCCGATGAACAGCAGGCCTCCGGCGGTCACCACCGGCCCGCCATAATTCTCGGTGCCGGTGTTCTTCATGCCGGCCGCCGCTAACTCGGGGTATTCGCCAAAGGGAATCTGCCAGGCAATGCGGCCTCGGTTGAGGTCGATGGCGCTCAACGTTCCCCAGGGCGGGGCGATAGCGGGATAGCCGTCTGGGTCAAGGAACTTGTTATAGCCGTCGTGGGTGTACTTTTGGTCGATGGGATTGGGCTGGTCAGATGACGGCGCCACGCTTTGGTCCACCCCGCTCATCACATAAAGCGCAATGGCCCGATTGGCGGCGGCTGATAAGTTGGAGAAGCCGGGCATGCGGCCGCGGCCCTCGCGGATCAGCGCTTGCGCCTCGTTGATGGTGTAGCGGTCGGCGGTCTTGAGCAGGGAAGGGAATTCGGGCGGCGCACCGGTCAAGTCGGCGCGATGGCAGCTGGCGCAGTTGGATTGATACAGCGCACGACCGCTGGGCGGCGCACCGGTGTTGCGCTCCACTAATTTCAGAATCCAGGCCATCTCATTGGCGTTGGCGTACAGCAGTCCTGTACTGGAATCGAAGGCCGCGCCCCCCCATTCGCCCCCGCCATCGAAGCCCGGGAAGATCACCGTGCCTTCCTTGCTGGGTGGCTCAAACTGACCATTCGACCGCACCTGCTTGAACCGTTGTAAAGCTGCCGCATGGGCCTCCGGCGTGCGGCGCGTGAGCATGTCGGCCGTTAAGCGCTGGCGCGCGAACGGCGGCGGCAGGGTGGGCAACGGTTGCGTGGGCGAGAGTACCTCGCCGTCGACGCCCGTGGTCG
>JAYVRS010000724.1:0-4791 GCA_043776185.1 Bryobacteraceae bacterium
ACCATCAAAGACTTCAATATTCCCGCCGACCTAGCGAAGACTATGCTCGAAGGCGTTCGCCTCGCCGACTATGCCGACAACAAGAGTTTTTTCGGCACCCGCAGCGGCGATTCCGACTATCAGAACATCATGAAGATGGCCACGGAAATGTATCGTGAGTTACGGCTAATTAAGGGCTCTCCCGACCTCGAAGCATCGGTCGATCGCCGCTATATTGACGCCATGAACGATAAGTTTTCGTCTAAGTCAACCGAGGCGCCGGTCGAGTATACCCAACCGGCCAAGGGCGCGACGCCTTTCGCTACCCAGCGCCGTTCTATTTATTTCGAGACGGGCTCCGCCAACATCAGCGTCGACTCGCGCGCCGTGGTCGAGGAAATCGGCGGCTTCATGAAAGCTTACGAAAACACCATCGTCGATGTGGATGGCAATACCGATATCACCGGTGCCCGCGAAATGAACTTAGCCTTGTCGCGCCAACGGGCCGAATCGGTCAGAAGGTATCTCCTCCAGAAGTACGGCTTTCCGCCCGAACGTCTGCGCACCGCGGGCAATGGCCCTGATAAGCCGGTCGCTTCCAACGACACGCCGGAAGGGCGCGATCAAAACCGTCGCACCGACATCAAGATCTACGCCAACCCGGCGGCCAAGTAACGTGGCCACCATTCGCCAACCCGTCAGCCAGCCCGTGCGCGTCGCCCTCGGCGTCGCCGCTTGGGTGCTGATCATTGGCACCTGGTTCGCCCTTTCGCATAGTAAGTTACTGCCGCCTTTCGCGCTGCCGGACCCGCTCGGAGTCATCAAGGCCTTTGGTGCACTCTGGACCGAATACGACTTACTCGGCAACGTCTTTATGAGCTGGTGGCGCATCGCCCAGGCCTTCATTTGGTCGGCCCTGGTGGCCGTACCACTGGGACTGCTGATGGGTGCGTTCCCTGCCCTCTACCACTTCGTCAATCCCGTGGTTGCCCCCATGCGCTCCATGCCGATCACCGCTTTCCTGCCCGCCTTTATGGCCCTTTTCGGCATGGACGAAGGCATGAAGGTGGGCTTCCTGGTCTTCGGGATGGTCTTCTACTTACTCGCCGTCGTGGTGGAAGAAGTAAGTAAGGTCGATGAGGCCTTGCTAGAGACGGCTTACACTTTGGGTGCCGGAACGCCACAAACTCTGTGGCTCATGTTTCGGGCATCCTTCCCCGGTGTATTTGGCTCTTTCCGCATCCTCTATGACATCGGCTGGACCTATGTAATTCTCGCCGAAATGGTCAATGCTCGCAAAGGCGTGGGTTACATGATTGAAGCGGCCCGCAAAGTACTCGACTTCGAACGCGTCTACGCCGGCATCATCGCCATCGGCGTCGCTGCGTTTCTCTTCCGCTGGCTACTTACTCTAGCTGAGCATCAACTATTCCCCTGGCGTCGCGCCGCGGCGCCCCAAATTCGCACCCCCTTTGCTGCCAAATGACTAACAAGATCTCCATCAAGAACGTAGGTCGCACTTTCATGGATGCCGATGGTCATCAGGTGGAGGCCTTGCGCGGCGTCAACCTTGAGGTCATTGATGAGTTCTCCGCTGACGGCAGGGACGTCGGCGAATTTCGTGTCTTACTCGGCCCTTCCGGCTGCGGTAAATCCACCATTCTTCGCATGATCGCTGGCCTCGACTTCCCCACCTCGGGAGAGGTGCTCGTTAACGGTAAGCGCGTCGAGGGCCCCGGGCCCGACCGGGGCATGGTCTTCCAAAAGTACACCTCCTTCGCCTGGCTCACCGTCGCCGAGAACATTGAATATGGTCTCAAGATCAAGGGTGTCGCTGAGAGAGAGAGAAACGAGACCGTCAAACACTTAGTCGAAGCCACGGGCCTAGCCGGCTTTGAAGCCGCTTTCCCCCATACGCTTTCCGGCGGCATGCAGCAGCGCGTGGCCATCGCCCGTTCACTTGCCGTTCGACCCTCGGTACTCTTAATGGACGAGCCGTTCGGCGCGCTCGATGCCCAAACGCGCTCCGTTATGCAGGATCTGTTGCTCAAGATCTGGACGGAGACCGCCGCCACCATTCTCTTCGTCACCCACGACGTCGCCGAAGCCGTTTACCTAGCTGATCGTATCTATGTCATCAGTTCGCGCCCTGGCACCATTGCCGAGGAAATTGTGATCCCTTTCGCGCGGCCTCGCCATGAGCAACTAAAGGAGAGCCGCGAATTCCGCGAGATCGAGAGCGAAGCGCTCGCCAGCCTTCGCCGCGCCGCCGGCGGCGACCCTGGCGGCACGGGTCAGGTTCGCGTCACACTGTAAGTGCGTATGCCCGACGACTCGTTTCAATCCAAAATCGTGCAGCAGGTCGACGAGATTGAGACCGGCAGCTCCAACTACCTCAAAGAGGCCTTCCAGTGGCAATACAACGTCATTGGCATCGCCGGAGCGGCCGCCTTGGCCCTGATTTCGGGCACGGCCCTCCCCATCATTTTCGCCGCCGGCGTCGAACTGATGTACCTCGCCGTCGTACCGCAATCGAGCGCCTTCCGCCGCCTGGTCCGTTCCTGGCGCTACGAAGACGAAAAAAAGGCTCACGACGCCAAGGTGCGGGCGATGCAGCAGCAACTACCCGCCGACGTGCGCGAACGCTACGCCAAGCTCGGGCAAATTAGTCAAAGCATCCGCGCCAACTATGCCCGCCTCTCTTCTACCTCGCAACTTTTTGTGGATCAAGTGCAGCAACGCATTGACGCGCTGATGAACTCTTTCCTCCGGCTGGCCAGCGCCGAATTCACTTACACGGAGTACTTACAGCGGACGAATCCCCGCGCCATTGACCAGGAGATCCTGGCCCTCGAGCGTAACATCGACAAGCAGCCAGCGAAGGTGCAAGAGATCAACCGGAAGCGCATCGAGATCATGCACAAGCGCCAGGAACGCTTCAAGAAGATCGTCGAGGACTTACAAGTAATTCAGGTGCAGTCCGCCGCTATCGAAGATGTTTTGGCTTTGATTCGCGACCAATCGGTCTCGCTCACCGATCCTCAACAAGTCAATGAGAAGCTGGATCTGTTGATGCAAGACGTCGAATCCACCGAGGCCACCGTCCGCGAAATCGAGGACTTCTTTCTCATTTCTTCGCCCGACATGAACACCACGATGCCGCCCCTTCCAACCGGACCCGGCACCAGTTCAGACCCGACCAGAGAGCGTAACCGCAATGCCAATTGAACCACTCGACGGCCTGCCCTACTGGGCGCGTCAACTCTCTGACAAGTATTACTCCGGAGCCTATGTCCAATTCGTCATTCATCAGAACGTGCATGACCTGGTGCCGCTCCGTTCGGCCGGCCCTCTGACTTTCGTGCCGCTCAGAGAGTTCCTGCAGAAGGGTCTCTTCGGTCAACGCCAAATTGTCTTTGACTATGACCGGGGCGGCGGACTCTCCTTCGCGACCAACGAAATGCAAGCCGACTTCCGCGCCGCGCTCGGCGGCTACGACTCTTTCCACGGCAGTAACTACAGCGCCGGCCTGCCTCGCAACCCTGACGGCGTCCTCGGCATCCTCGATAATTACTTGCGCCTGCGCTTACTCGACCATCGTAAGATCGCGTTCTCCATCTCTTTCGCAGAAACCGTCGCTCCGGCCGGCGACACCCAAAGCCTTTCGCCCGAAGACCGCAACGCCATCGTGATTCTGAAGCGCTGGGCCCACAGCCCGCAGTTCCTCCGCCAAGATGTCACCATCTGCCTAATCGCCGAGAACTTACTCGAAGTCAACCAAAGCATCGTCCAACATCCGGGTGTCGCACCGATCCTTATTCCCCTCCCTGACGAATCCGAGCGGCTCGAATTCATCCAATGGCAACTCGCCTCGACTCCACTCCCTCAAGGCTCAGATGTTTCACCGGGGGTACTGGCCAACCTGACGTCGGGGCTCAAGCGTGTTCACTTACAAGGTCTGCTGGCGCAAGCGCATCACAACCGCACGCCACTTACCTTCAAAGAATTAAGCGTCCGCAAGCGCGCGCTGATTGAAGCCGAGTCCGGCGGCATGCTGGAGTTCGTGCAAACGAGATTCACGCTAGACAACGTCTCCGGCAGCTCGGGAGCCAAAAAGTTACTCCGCGACGCGGCTACGGCAATCGCCGCCGGGCGCTCCGATGTGGTGCCGATGGGTTACGTGATTTGCGGACCGGTAGGGACGGGCAAAACCTTCATCGCCTCCTGCTTCGCGGGCGAAGTCGGCATTCCCGCGGTCACGCTCAAGAACTTTCGCAGCATGTGGCAAGGTCAAACGGAATCGAATCTGGAGAAGGTGCTCGCGTTACTAAAAGCCATGAGCCCCATCATGGTCATCGTCGACGAAGCCGATGCTCAACTGGGAGATCGTTCGTCTTCAGGCGACTCCGGCGTCAACAACCGCGTCTTTGCCCAAATCGCCCAATTCATGGGGAACACGGACTACCGGGGCAAAGTCATCTGGTTCCTACTCACTAGCCGACCCGACTTACTGCCCGTCGACCTGAAACGCCAAGGCCGCGCTGAGGAACACATCGCTCTCTTCTATCCGGACACTGACGCCGACCGCCTCGCCATGCTGCAAGCGATGCTGAAGAAAACTCGCATCCAACTGAGCAGCCCCGACGTGGAAGCAGTGTTTCTCACCAAGGCCGGCTCGCTCTCCGGGGCCGATATCGAGGCCATTTTGGTGCGCGCGAGTATGAAGAGCGCACTGGAGAAGGAAGCCACTGTCGATGCCGACGACTTACTCGCTACGCTTGAGGACTTTATCCCGCCCTCCTATCCCATGGA
>JAYVRS010000725.1:0-1508 GCA_043776185.1 Bryobacteraceae bacterium
CACCGTTTCTACTCTTGCGTTCTGGACAACGCCCATTGGCAAACCGCTCTCCGTTACGTTGAGTTGAACGCCGTCCGCGCGCACATGGCCCGCTCCGAAAGTGCCTACCCTTGGTCCTCCGCCCGCGCTCATCTGGGCCTTGCCAAAGCCCCTGGCTGGCTGGACGTTGACGAATTCCAGCAACGCTGGCCAACGCCCGCTAGTTGGAAGGAGAGCCTCGCCACCCTCACTCGCCGCGAAGCCGCCGACCTCCGCCGTGCCACTCGCCAGGACTCCGCCCTCGGTTCCGACGCCTTCATCGAAAACCTCGAGCGCACCCACCAGATTCGGCTCCGCGCTCAACCCCTCGGCCGTCCTCGTAAGTCCCCAACCAGCGCAGCGGTCTTTCCGCTCGCAGTCCAAGCCAGTACCGCCTGATGCCAGTTGCGGCCCGAGTCCGTGTGAAAAATGCGTGGCGAAATCCACTGATTCAGTGAGGCCACGCCAACCCAAGTGGGCACCCTCCGAGTGCCAGACAGAGCGCCGGATAAGCTGGTATTCGGTAGGCCATTTTCGTACGCCAGCGCTGGCGTCGGCCATTCCCGTGGCGCGGACTTTCAGTCCGCGTTCGACCTGAATCTAACTTTCCACACGGCATGACCAAGGCCTGCCCCCCGATGATCATCGGGCGAGCCCAAATCCGCTCGGCGAGCTAAGCGCAACGAACCCATCGGAAGCCATCAGCGCGTAAACCGGAAATAGGGACGCCATGAATTTCCCGGAGTAGCCCACCCCCGTTCACATCAAATTCAAAAAACATGTCTCCCTTTCCGCGCAAGCACTTACCCTTCCAGGGCGGGACGGAAGTTACCCGGTCGCCTGCTATTGTCAAATCGGGTAAACCCAACATGACTTATTGCCATACCTATCTCTCCGGCTTCTGCTTTTCCGTCTACGGCCTCGACCCGGAAACGCCCTCCGAAGACTACGAAATCCACTTAGTCCGTACCGCTGATCCCGCCTACCTGCCCCCCGATTCCGAAGCTTGGCCCCTCTACTACCAAGCCACCATCCAAGCCCTCAAAGCCTTCCCCGAAGCCTTCGAAGCTGCACGGTCCGCCGTCAGCCTCGTCTGCGAGCAAAACCGCGGCCACCGCGCCCTCCCTCCCCATCGCATCACCCGCCTGTGCCCCCTTTAAGGGGCCAGGCCTTCGCGTGACACTACCCACGGCTAGCCCCCGGCGTCAGCCGGGGGAGCGTTTTTCGGCGTTACCGTGTCCGTTCGATGTTTGCTTTAAATCTTTTTGTAGTTGTGCCGGGCTTTTGGAACTTATTTGAGAAATGGAGAACGTCCTCCCCCGGCTGACGCCGGGGGCTGGTCGGCACGCGTCATTGAAGTTACTAATCACGCGGTCAAAGCACTTGTCCGCGTTAGTATCCCCGATGCCATTCGGGAAACCCAACATCCCGAAAGGAATCCCCATGCCCACACCCGCTCAAATCGAAGCCAACCGCCGCAACGCCCTCAA
>JAYVRS010000726.1:0-4778 GCA_043776185.1 Bryobacteraceae bacterium
GTCTGTGACGATCTCATGTGGGTGCTGAGGCAGGTCGTCCAACTGGGCGTCCATCTCTCGCTCGATGACTTCGGTACGGGATTCTCATCCCTCAGCCAGTTGTCGCAGTGCCCCGTCGACCAGATCAAGATTGACCGTTCCTTCATCCACGACCTTTCCCTTCCCGATAGGACGGATGGACTGGCACCGACCGGCCCCAGAGCGACCCGCGCCGTGTGGATGCTGAGGGCGATTGCCGGAATGGGTGGCGGCCTCGGGATTGCCACCGTTGCCGAAGGTGTCGAAACCCTCACCCAAGCCAATGTAGTTCGACTGGCCGGAGTGAATATCATTCAGGGCTATGTCGTCGGGGTGCCCGTTGCTGAAGCGCAAGTGAGGGACGTGATCGCCAGATTCAGTCAAGCGGCGGGACCAAAAGGAGCAGGCGTCTAAAATGCCAGATCTTTATAGCATTGCTTACGTAAGTAGAAACGCCATCAAGGGCAACCCGCAGGAAATGGATACCGAAATCCGCTCCATCCTCGAAACGGCCCGCTCGAATAACCGTCTGATTCACGTCACGGGCGCCCTCCTCTTCTCCCATGGTTTCTTCGCGCAAATCCTGGAAGGGCCTCAACAAGCTGTGGAAAGCATGTTCGAGTCGATCCAGGGCGACCCGCGCCACACCGATGTCACCATTCTGCACCTGCACCCGATCACGGAACGGAGCTTTCCCGGCTGGTCCATGGCCTATGCGGGCACCGATCATCAGCACCGTGAACGCGCCCTGGCGGATGAAGTGCTCCCCTCGCCCGCAGCGATTCCCACCGAAGCCCAAGGCCAGTCCTTCCTCAACGTCCTCAGCGACTACATCAGCCGCCAGGAGGCTTGATACCTTCGGCAGCCGACGGGCGAGCCTCAAGGGTCAACGTGCAAAGTCAAGGCAGCCGGGTTGCCCTGGCATCGCCGGTGCGTGACGGACTAGTTTGGTAAGGTGACGACGGTCATGTCGCCGGTCGGCCCAAGGCCTGGGCGGCTTGGGCGATCTCGGCGGCGGACTGGCTAGTCCCCGTTCTAGTCCCTGTCGCCTGCTGGATTCCGACTCCTCGTTGTGCTAGCGTCTTAAGCTATGCCACGAACATTGCTCGCCCTTGTTTTTGCCTTGCCTTCGGTATGGGCGCAAGGTATTCCAGTCCTCTCCGTGGATCAGCAGGAGACTTTTCTCCAAAAGGCTACCATCAAGGTCACCCATGCCGCCAAGAAGGGAGTCACGGGAACCACCCGCGCCACGATGACCGATGGCGTCACCACCCACGACGCCAGCATTCAGACCATTGATGAGACCAAAGCAAAGTTTGAGGGCCTAGCGGGCACTGAATTCAACTTCCAGGACTCCTACATGCTCAATCTCGCAGGCTACCGGCTAGGGCGCATGCTCGGCTTGGAGTCGATGATTCCCGTATCGGTGGAACGCTCCTATGAGGGCAAGAAGGCCTCCTACACCTGGTGGATCGACGACATTCAAATGGATGAAGTCGACCGGCTCAAGAAAAAGATCGCAGCACCCGACAAAGACCGTTGGTCGCGCCAATACCTGATCATGAAGGTCTTCGACCAACTGATCTACAACATGGACCGCAACGCCACCAATATGCTGTACGACAAGAATTGGAACCTCTGGATGATCGACCATTCCCGGTCTTTCCGCATGCACGAAAAACTATTGGATGCCAAAAGTATGGAAAAGTGCGACAGCGAGTTATTGGCTAGGCTCAAGGCTTTGAAAGAAGCCGACATCAAGCGCGAAATGGGCGGCTGGTTGAATAAGTCCCAGATCAAAGGCCTCATGGCGCGGCGCAATCTAATCGTCGCCCACTTCGAGAAACTCGGCCCGGATAAGTTATACCAATTCTTGCCGGCCAAGTAAGCGAACTTACTTACCCAGGCCGGCCAATTGCGCCTCCACTTGCGCGGCATATTTCACTAATAGAGACGTCGGTTTTTCGAGCGAAGCCACCTGCTTCACGTAAGCCAAATACTCCGCCGCTTCGCCACCGGGCAGCGCTATCTTTTGTCCGCGATGCATCGCATACAACTTGTCCCCTTCGATTACTAGACCAGCGCCGTGGCTGCCGTAGTAAGCCGACATCCCCACGTCGATCGAGATCACGCGTCCGTCCAGCCGGGGCAGCACCGCGCCGGGGGTCGGCGTATGGCCGATCACGATACGCCTCACGCCCAGCGCCTCCGTCAGGCGAATCGCCAGCGGCCGCATCTCGGTCTCCGGGTCCTGCGCGAGTCCACGATACCAGAGCGGGCCATCCGGATCGGTCAGCACCGAACTATCCATCTTCAGTTGCGAGACGTCTTTTAGCTCGGCGCGGATGGCGGCGTTTAGCTGGACCACGCTACGGTCCGCGAATTTCGCGCTCAGTCCGCCATGCAGAAAGACGCTGTCATTGATCTTTACCAAAGCGTTCTTGTTGCGCAGCCATTTGCCGTAAGTGCCTTCGGGCCCAAATTGCATCCGGTGCTCCACCCAACCCAGCGGGTGTTCGGTCTCCCACTTCTTTTTCTCTTCGGGCGTCGGTGGACGCGGCATCGCCTGCAATTCCCGCTCCCAAAACGCTTCGCGCACCCGCTCGGAATCGCCGGTCTTAAACGCCGCGTATTCTCCCGGTGAGGTGTAGCGAAGGTCACCGTAGATGTTCATCGCCTCGTGGTTGCCCAGCAAGGAGTGTACCCGTCCGCCGGCCTTGGCCGCCTGCTTCTCCAGCGACATCATCAGTTCCATCACCTTGCGCGAGTCGGCCCCCCGATCCAGTAGATCCCCCGTCTGCACCAGGTGCGCCTTGCCGCCCGACCAACGGGACTTTTGATCAACCAAGCCGGCGTCTCGCAGGATGGCCACGAAAGCATCGTAGTCGCCATGGACGTCGCCCAGGGCCACCACCCGCTCCACGCCGGTAAACGTATCTTGCGCGGTGGCCGTTTGGGCCACCAGAAGTAGGATCAGAATCAGGATTTGCATGGTAAGTAAATAGTAACCGTTGTGCCTTGCCCAGCAAGGCTTTTGATGCGTAGCTCCCCGCCGTGGTTCTTGATAAATTGCCGGGAAGTAAACAGGCTCCAATTGCCGGTGGAAACCCGGCTATCGGCGACGTTAAACACGGGGTCGAAGATATGCGCCAAGCGTTCGCTCGAAATGCCGCGACCATCATCTTCAATTCTCACCTCCACTCGAGCATCACGCAAGTTGGAAGAGATCGAAACGCGACCATCGCCGTCGATCGCCTGTGCGGCATTCAACAGCACATTCCAGAAAACCATGGTCATTTGTTGCGGACGGCACTGCAGTTCCGGCAAGGTCTGCAGGTTCCATTGGAACTCGATGGACGTGGCGGCTTGGGGAATCACCAGCGCCGCGGCCTCGCGCAGCAGTTCGTTCAAATTCGCGCTCTGCATGGCCGCTTCATCCAGGTGGCAGAGCCGCTGGATGCGGTTCACAATCTTCTTCAAACGGGCCATCGACTCCTGCAAGCTTCGGCCAAGATCAGTTTGCAGCGCCAGCAGTCGTTCCTGCTCCGCGCCGGACGCCAGGGCTTGTCGTGCCGACAGCAGCAGCAAGGTATCCACCGCGCTCGAAACGGTGCCGATCGGGGAGCTGAGCTCGTGGGCCAAGGCGGCCGAAAGGCGCACCATCGTCGCCGAGCTTTCGTTCAGCACCAGCCGCGATTGCAGGTCGCGAAACTCCTGCGTAGCGTGCAAAAGGCCGGTGGACGAGCGATAGTTTCCCAGACGCTGTTCATACAGGACGGCTGTCAGGACGATCGCCGCACCGGCCAGAGGCCCCACCGGTCCGGCGTGGCCGCGCAGGGCGGCCACCGCCATCACCGCGGCAGACATCAGCATGCTGTGCCAAGGCAGCAGGGGGACGACGGCCGGTGCCGCCAGCAAAAGAATCGCCACGGAAACAAGGGCCAAGCCGTGCGGAAGAGACTGGGTGGCACCCAAAGCACCGAGGCCCAAGCCGATGGCGGCCACCGCTCGGGAGTGTTCAAAAAGCGCATCCATGCGCGAGGCCAGCCACGTCAGCACTCCGATAACCAGGATGCCCAACGCGGCCGGCCAAAGCATCCCTCCCACCAAACCTACGAGCCCGACGCCCATCTCCAACATCCCGGCTACCCGCGCGCCCCGCCCACTGAGCGAAAGGCTCTCTTGATAGAACCCTTCGTCCGCGCCGCTCGGCGGAAATAACCAACTTTTCACCTGACTTACACGCACGACCACGGATTGTAGCGTGAATTGCGCCCCGGGTAAGGTATCATGTCGAACGATGCGCCGGGTGAGACTCTTTTGGCAAAGCGTGTACGATGTTCGCCCGGGCGAACGCGCGCGGACTTTCCTGATGGCGCTGCACATGATGTTTGTGCTTTTTGCCTACTATATTTTGAAGCCCGTATCGCGGGCGCTCTTTCTGAATAAGTTCGAGATTGACCGCTTGCCGCTCCTCAACGTCTTGATCGCTGTGTGCGGTGGATTGCTCGCGTTCCTTTATACGCGAGTCGCGGTGCGGGCCTCGCTGCAAGTGGCAATTTACTGGTCCACCGGCATCTCGCTCTCCTGCCTCGTCGCCATCTGGTGGCTTCTGCAATTCGACTTCGGCTGGATGCTCTACGTCCTGAATATCTGGGTCAGCCTGTTCAGCATCATCCTGGTATCCCAGGCTTGGCTGGTGGCCGCCAACGTCTTCGATTCGCGCGAGGCCAAGCGTCTGTTTGGCCTACTCGGCCTGG
>JAYVRS010000727.1:0-1506 GCA_043776185.1 Bryobacteraceae bacterium
AGGAACTGCGCCAGCGCCTGGCTTCCGGCAAAAAGCTGCGCGTCAAAGCCGGCTTTGACCCTACCGCGCCGGACCTCCACCTGGGCCACACCGTCCTGCTGCGCAAAATGAAGCACTTCCAGGACCTGGGCCACCAAGTGATCTTCCTCATCGGCGAAATGACCGGCCTCATCGGGGACCCCACCGGTCGCAACGCCCTGCGTCCGCCGCTCACCCGCGAAGAACTTGCCGCCAACGCCGAAACCTACAAAGCGCAGGTCTTCAAGATTCTCGACCCCGATCTCACCGAGGTCCGCAATAACGCCGATTGGCTGCTTCCCATGCGGTTCGAAGAGATCATCAAGCTGTGCTCCAAGTACACCGTGGCGCGCTTGCTGGAACGTGACGACTTCCAGAAGCGCTACCAGTCGCAAACGCCCATTTCGGTACACGAGTTTCTCTACCCCCTCTCGCAGGCTTACGATTCGGTCATGCTCGATTGCGATGTCGAGTTAGGAGGCACCGATCAGAAGTTCAATTTGTTAGTCGGTCGCGACATCATGCGCGACTACGGCAAGCTACCGCAGATCGTCGGCACCGTGCCGATTCTCGAGGGCTTGGACGGCGTCGAAAAGATGTCGAAGTCGAAAAATAACTACATAGGGGTCACCGAACCGCCCGCCGACATGTTCCGTAAGTTGATGAACATGGCCGACACCCTGGTGTGGCGTTACTACGAGTTACTCACTGACCTATCGCTCGAAGATATCGCGGCTATGCAGGCCGCCGGCGATCCGCGGCGTTATAAGAAGGAACTGGCCACGCGCATCGTCACCGATTTCCACGGTGCCGCCGAGGCTCGAGTTGTGGAAGGGGCCTGGGGCGGCTGGCCCGCCTTTGCAACCCTGGATAAGTTCTCCACCGCCGATGGGCGCCTCAATCGGGCGCTGGTCGCGGCCAAATTCTGCGGCTCCGTCACCGAGGCCGACAAGCTCATTAAAGCGAATTCGGTCGGCGTACAGACTCATCCTTCCCAAATAGAGATTGCCGTAAGCGGACCAGCCCAAAAACTCGATCCCGGCCTCTATACCATCCGCGTGGGTAAGCGCTACAAGGCGATTGAAGTTTAGTTACTCATGCCTAGCTCACGCCGCGCTGCCGTCGTCACCATCCTGGCCGCAATCGGCGGCATATTTCTGCTCGATGCCGCGATTTTTCGTACCAAGTTATATTTCCCTTGGATTCAGCCTGAATCCTCCACCGGCTTAGTCGAGTACCGCTTGCAAGCCGAGCTTGACCGGCAACGTGGGCCAGATAAGTTAGTGATTACCTTTGGTGATTCTCGCTTTGCTTACTTACCCCGCGTCGCGAATCAATACACCCCGGAGTCCGGGTACGTCTTTCGCCATGGTGGCACTGCCGGGTCCAGCGCGCGGGACTGGTATTACATGCTGCGAGATCTCGATCCCACTGCCCGGCGCTATCAAGCCGTCGTCATCGGTTTCGACGATTTGGAAGACGAGAACA
>JAYVRS010000728.1:0-1506 GCA_043776185.1 Bryobacteraceae bacterium
CGACAAACGCAAACAAACTTCGCGCCTCAACGCGCTGAAATCCACAGGCCCCAAAACCCCCGAAGGCAAACGCCGATCTGGATTTAACTCCGCTACCCACGGTGCTTACGCCAGAACCCTCATCCTCCCTGGAGAAGAGCTCGCCGAATTTGAGGAACTTATCCGAGTTCACCTTGAAGCCTGGAAACCCATCAATATGATCGAAGATATCCTGGTAACAGAAATGGCCACCACCCTCTGGCGTCTCCGCCGACAGGCTCCCGCCGAAGCCAGCCTCATCGATATTCAAATTCAACGTATGACATGCAACGAAGTGGAATTCACAAGCCTGAATGCCCACGGAGCCTACGGCATCGCCGTCGCCGGACTCCAGAGCCACAGCGACGCACTAAGCCAAATCGCTCGGCAAGGCCGCCGCCTGTTGTCTCTGTATCAACAACTCCGCCAGGAAATTCTCACCAGCCGTCAGCTTTTCCCACCTGTTGCGCCCGGACCAGTCCACCAAAATCCTCAATCAGACCCAGAGCCGCAAATTGAACCCGTTGAAAACACTCCGGAAACAGATGGCAGGCAAAGCGAATCTTCAACCGAAGAAATAGGCGTTGAAACAAAGCTAATATTCGCAACAGAAAACAGTGTCGTCGATCCCCACAGCCCCCTTTACGCCGCACTCCCCCCAATCTTCCCCCTACGCGCTACCGAAAAACCTCTCACGGTGGGGGCAACAACCTAACAACCGCAAAGGGCCCCCTCCTCGGTCAACAGATCGTCTCCCAAAGCGACGCCCAAAATCCGGGTCACCGCATATCGTAATCTTTTTGATCCCTATTTCCACAATTGGTTAACGTCAAACCATGCCTCAACTAAGCCGGTAAATGCCGCCGCACATGCTAACTTGCAGGCATGATAATAGCGTCTCCCACAATCCGAATTAACCAATCTATCTTGCCCATCGGCACAGTCACCAAACTCCGCGCACCCGAAGTCGTTGCTGCCAATATGGCCGCCATGGCAGAAAACATTCTTGGCTGGATGCTTGAAGACAAACAGCGCGAACTCCTCACCGGCCCCAATAGACGTGTCATCCTCAATTGCACTCGCCAATGGGGAAAAAGCTGGATGGCCGCCGTGGCCTTACTCTTCCATGCCCTTCATCACCCCGATTCACTGAGCATCGTCGCCGGCCCCACACTTCGCCCAAGCGCAAAGGGCCCGACGGCGGGCCGCCAAATATTGAAGGAACACGAAAGCCTCTGGCCGTCGGAGCTCCGTTTTGCGCAAGTTCTTTAGGAGTTGCCGAGTTGCTCAAAAAGGTCAAGGACCTCGCCTCGCGCATAGGAATGAGCACTAAAAGCGATACCATCAACAGGCATTCCATTGTGCTTCCCAACCACTCCCGCATTGTGGCCATCCCGGGAAATTCGTCTGATGGCATCCGCGGGTTTTCCGGCGTCACCATGCTCGTCATCGATGAAGCTTCCATGGTCAAGGATGAAATCTACACCG
>JAYVRS010000729.1:0-1506 GCA_043776185.1 Bryobacteraceae bacterium
GCTGGCCAAGCAAGTCATCAAGGCTTACTATGGTGCCGCACCGCGCTACTCCTATTGGGTGGGCTGCTCCACCGGTGGCCGCCAGGGCATGCACGAAGCGCAGCGCTACCCTGAGGATTTCGATGGCTTGGTGATCGGCGCTCCGGGGCTCTATCTCACCGGCAACGTGACGCGCCGGCTCTGGGTGGGGCAATCGCAAGTGGGCGCGGGGGCCATCCCGGTGGAGAAGCTGCCGCTGTTGACGAAGCTGGTCTACGACAAGTGCGATGCCGTGGATGGGCTGAAAGATGGCGTCATCGACGATCCGCGACGCTGCGGTTTCAACCCTTCGCGCGATGTCCCCAAGTGTGCAGCCGAGGAAGGCGCGGATTGCTTCACCGCGCCGCAGATCGCCGCGCTGGGCAAGATCTATGGCGGCCCGCATAATTCAAAGGGGCAGTTACTCTTCCCTGGCGAGCCGGTGGGTAGCGAGTCGGTGTGGTCGGACAACTTGATCGGACCGATGAAGACCGTGCTGCCGCGTTCAGAGAGCCAGATGAAGATGGCGATGCTCGATCCGCCGCCGGGCCCAGGATGGAGTTACACGATGTTTAATTTCGACACCGATCCAGAGCGCACGACTAAGGCCGCCGCTGAGCTAAATGCGCGCAATCCCGATCTATCCGCGCTCAAAAAGCGGGGTGGCAAAATCGTGCAGTATTCCGGCTGGGCCGACCAGCAGGTGAATCCTTTTCCCGGCATCGAGTATTACGAGACAGTCTCAAAAAAACTCGGTGCCAAAGCCACTCGGGACTTCTATCGGCTCTTCATGGTGCCAGGAATGTTCCACTGCAACGGCGGGCCCGGTTGCAGTAGCGTCGACTGGCTAACGGCCGTGATGGACTGGGTGGAGAAGGACAAGGCGCCCGCGCAACTGATCGGCGCGCACTTGGAGAAGGGGGAGACCACCCGCACGCGGCCACTGTGCCCCTATCCCCAAGTGGCCCGTTACCAGGGCACCGGCAATACCGACGCCGACACTAACTTCGCGTGTGTCGTGCCGCAATAGAAGTTAGAACTTATACATTAGTTCTACAAAGCCGAAGCTGCCGCTTTGACCTTTGGGATAGATAGCCCGAATGGCCGATAGGCCTTGAGCATACCCATAGTAGAGATTGAGCGAAACCGCCGCATTCAGCTTGATATCGACGCTGGTGTCGTAGAGATTGGCCAGGGACTTAGCGCCGGCCGTGTTACGGCCCGCGTAGCCAAACGTCCAGGGCTGGAACACGCCGCCACCCGAGTACCACAAGTCCTTCGAAGTCTGGAGAGCCAACGAGTGAAACTCGCTCGAGACACTGAACTTCGGATGGGGCCGCAGGATGACACCGGCATAGATGTCTTTATTGTTCATCATATTGAAGAACGGAAAACGCGCGAAGGGCCGGGGCGTGGGCATCACCTGAAAGAACGTCCGGTGCTGGTCGTCAGTCGAGTTATTGTCGCCACTGGCGACGGAATAGCCGG
>JAYVRS010000730.1:0-1505 GCA_043776185.1 Bryobacteraceae bacterium
GTCGATCCGCCGGGTGAAGCAAAATCGGATTTCGATATTATTCTAGGCTTAGCTACGACGTTAGGCTGCGCGGAAGAGTTATTCCCGGGCTGGCGAGAGCCGAAAGACGCCTTTGAAGAGTGGAAGCGCGTCTCTGCCGGACGTCTCTGCGATTACTCCGGCATGACTTACGATCTCATTGAAGACCTCGGCGGACTGCAATGGCCATTTCCCGAAGGATGCACGGACTTTTCCACGAAGCGTCTCTACGCCGACGGTATCTTTCCGACGAAAGATGGCAAAGCCAAACTCATCTGTGCCGACTGGGAGCCATTCCCCGAACAGCCCGACCGCGAATTTCCATTTACACTCAACACTGGTCGCACCGTAGAGCATTGGCACACTAGAACCAAGACCGCCAATGTGCCGATTTTGGAGCAGTTATCGCCCAGAGCGTGGCTCGAGATTAACGCTCGCGACGCCAAGCGGCTAGGCCTGCGCGCGCACCACCGGGTAAACCTGATCTCTCGCCGAGGCGAGGTGAAAGATATTGATTTACGGATTACGGAAACTGTGGCGCCTTACCAGGTCTTCATGCCATTTCACTTTTTCGAATGGAACGTGAACCAAGTAACTCAAAGTGCTTTTGATCCCATCTCCAGAGAGCCAAATTATAAGCAATGCGCAGTCAAAATAGAAAAATCAGGATCGCCAAAATAATGGGCAACGTCGCTATCGACTCCATCGAAAGTTCCTATTTCATTTATTCTTATTGTTTTGATAATTTACAAGTAGCAGCAATAATTGTGACGCTTGAACCAGCTGTCATCGGAGGTCTATCCAAATGCAAAAGCTAATAGTCATCGGAAATGGTATGGCCGGCATAGCTTGCGTCGAGCAAATCCTGAAACACGCACCTAAATTCGACATTACGGTCTTCGGCGATGAGACTCATGTCAATTACAATCGCATCCTGCTATCCTCCGTACTGGCCGGCGAAAAGGACATGGATGACATCGTCATCAACGGACTGGGCTGGTATCAGGAAAAGGGCATCACGCTCCGCTTGGGTATCCGCATCATCGATGTTGACCCGCTCACCAAAACCGTCACGGGCGACGACGGTAGCATCACGGAATACGACAAGCTGCTCATCGCTACGGGCAGCGCGCCATTCGTTCCTCCCATTGAGGGCGTCGACAAGGACGGTGTTTACTGCTTCCGTAACATGGATGACACCAAGGCGCTTCTAGAACGCGCCCGTCCTGGCCTCAAAGCGGTGGTTATCGGTGGCGGCCTATTGGGGCTCGAGGCCGCCCGCGGACTGCAAGTGCAGGGCGCGGAAGTGACATTGGTTCATCTGATGGACCGACTGATGGAGCGCCAACTCGACCCCACCGGCGGCACTTATCTCCGCACCAGCATCGAACAACTCGGCGTCCGCGTGGCCCTCAAGAAAAGCACCGCCGCCATTCTCGGCAACGGGCACGTCGAAGGTGTCGAATTCAAAGACGGCGAGAAGATTG
>JAYVRS010000731.1:0-4773 GCA_043776185.1 Bryobacteraceae bacterium
AGCGCGCAGTTCGCGCGGACCAAGGCCGATGCTGTCAGCCAGGTAAGGGCTTTGCCGATGCCCGAGATGAACAACAATACGGCGCTTTATTCGGCGGCCGTGTTTGGCATAGAGACTTTGCAAGCGGCGTTGCCCCGCATGCAGACGGCTGGTGAGGATCAGCTGGAGACGATGGTGATTCTGTTGACCGATGGCAACAACGAAGTGCTGAAGGGCGACGATTTGGGTTTGCTGGCTGGTCCATCGGGGCAGGATCAAGCGGCGATGGTGGTGCGCAAAAGCGGCATTCCGGTGACGGCGATCGGGTTTTCCGATACGGGCGGTCTGGATGAAGTGGCGTTGAAGCGCATCAGCACGACGTACTATCTAGCCTCAGATTTCGACCGCCTGCAACGGATTCTGGCTTTCACTCGGACGTTTTTGAATAATCGGGTGACCGCCGCGTTTGCGTCGCCGTTCGCTGATCGCGCCTCGCTAGCTGGGCAGAACTTGCCGATGGTGGCGGAGTTACGGTTGCCGGATGGCAGCGTGGTGAAGAGCGAGGAGTTTGTGTGGACCGCGCCGCAGATGGGCGTTCCGGTTTATGCGGGAAACTGTTCGCCGGACGAACTGAAGGCCGTGATGGTGGCGCAGCCGGTTAGTGCCGGGTGGACGTCGATTATTCGGCCGGTGGGGGTCTTTTGCGGGTTGGGATTGCTGCTGGTGGTGCTTTGGTTTTGGGTACCGCGGTTGATTTGGCCGGAGCAGTTTATTGGAGCGATGCCGAATTTGGCCGGGAGTAAGTGGGCGTCGCAGACGCGCATCCAGAATGGCGTAATTCAGGGAAGGCCGGCGCCGCCCGGCTTTCAGAGTGGTCCGGCAGGTGTGAATATGGCGCCGCGGGGCGTGGGCGATTCGACGGTGGTGAATCAGGCGGCGCTGAATGACTTTGGCGCTACCCGGTTGGCCAACCGCGAGATCAAGCCGCCTAAGTAGGTTTCGTGGTATCAGAGTGTTTGTGCTTTAGGAGGAGAATTCAGTGCCCTTAGTTAAAGTGATCCGCAAGGGCGTTACGCCCTCGGTACGCAAGGTTCCCACGTCAACAGCGGCGGTGATGCTGCCGATGACGCTCAATAAGATCGGGAAGGAAGCCGCCTCCGAAAACGAGGATCTTTCCCGGGTGGAAGACGTCAATGACGCCTTCGCGAAATTTAAGCCCGAGCTGAGCTTCAAGGGCAGCGCCGGCCCCGAAGAGACCGAGTTCAAGGCCGAGTTCAAGTTTAAGTCGATTAAAGACTTTGACCCGGAGAATCTGCAAAAGCGGCAGGAGTTTCGCGATGAAGATGGCAACGTCACATATGCGCGAAATGATATCGCCGATTTGAAGACGAACATCGACTTACTCTACCGGCTGAAGGATCGTTGGAAATTGCCCACGGTTCGCCGCGCCTGGAACAGCGAAACACAGCGCGCCGAGATTATTGAGGCTTTGGGCCGTTTGAAAGAAGATTTGACGAAGCTCTCCGGAAAGGGAGGCAAGTAGCTCCATGGCTGAACTGGTACAAACGCGCACGACCGCGGAGATTCTGGGCGATAGCCCGGCCCGCGAGTTACTGCAGGACATTTTCGCCGATCTACATCCAGGGTTTCTGGACGAATCGCGGACGGTGGACTCGATCTTCACAGCCCAAGCGGCCGGGGACTTCTTAAAGCAGCTCACCGATCTGCAAAACCTATTCACGGTGGACGATAGCTACGAGTCCACCGTGCAGAAGCTGCAGGCGCAGATCAATGGCGCTGAGGCCATGCGCGACCAGTTGCTGGCGCAGCTGTTTACGACGTTGCGGCCATTAGAGCGTAGTTACAAGCAGGTGCAGCTATTCTTCGAGAATTCGAAGGTGATGGACGGAAAGGTCCGCAAGCCGGTGGAGCTTTACGTGCTGAACGCCGATGCCAAGGCGATGAAGGACGTGTTCTCGATGAACGTGGCGGCGGTGGAAAACTTCTGCCGCAAACGTAACGACAACTTCAACTTCCGTGACGACATTTGTAACTTGATCGTGCCGGGGCAGATTCCGCAGACCGTGCGCGAGAAGTTCGAAGACGTGGCCAACATGTGGGGCATGTTGCTATTGACCGATGTGGATGACGAGAAGAATTTCAAGAACCTGGAGCGGAACTTCCTGCCCGGCGGCAAGTACGAGTTCATGAAGCGTCCGGAAGACCGGGCGGCGGCCGATGTGGTTTGCGCGGGCTATCTGCAGATGCGCGCGGCGCATTGGTTTGAGAAGACGGTGGACGGTGGGGACGACCTTTGGGCGCCGCCTTCGCTCATCTTCGCCGGCGCGATTGCGCGAGCCGATGACGGGCAGGGAATTGCGCAGGGCCCTGTAGGTAGCCGCTTTGGGCAGATTTCGGGCGTCGATAAGGTGCGCTTTGAGCCGCTGATCGGCGAGATGGAGCACTTGTCGATGGAACGGCAGCTGGTGCCGATCATTCGCGATGCGGACAACCATTTGTGCTTCTTCGGCTGCCGGACCCAGGCGGACGATCCGAATGGCGTGCTGAAGTTCTTCACCTCTTATCGCATCCTGCGGTATTTGGAGCGCTGCTGCCGGCATTATCTCCTGCAGGTGGCCGGCCAAGTGTTGACGCGCGACTTTATGGACGAATCGATTGAGAATCCGCTGAAGCGGCTGTTGGATGAGCAGGTGGCGCAGGGTACGATTCTGGGCTATGACCTGTTTGTCGATAAGGACTCGAACAAGCGGATGCAGGGGATTTGCGACATTTCGATTAACGTGATGCCGACGGGCCCGGCGGAAACTTTCGTCCTGAAGATCGATACTCCAGAATTTTCTAAGGGCGGCGAGAAAAAAGATTAGCTGATCCCGTTAATGAGGGTGAAGAGGATGCGGTGAGCGACGAAAGAGCAAACATCACCGGTTCGGCGGCTCGGGAGCATGAAGCGACCGGGGGCAACGTGAAGGCTGGGCAGAGCAATCTGCCTCAGGCCGGAAGCGCGGCCTTAGCTGCCGAGACGGAGGCTCGAGAAGCTCACAGCGTGGAATATCGAAGCGCGAGTTCCATGGGTATGCCGTTGATGCGTGGCGCGAGGATGGTGGCGGCGGCAGCGCCGGAACCAGACTATAGCCAACGGACAGCGGCCGACTACCTTCCCGCGCATTTGAAAGCGCAGTTGATCGCGGAAGGCAAGCTTACGGTGGCGGGCGGGTTGGTGACTACGGTCAATCCAGCCGCTTGCGAGCCTGAGCCCACCCCCGTCGCGGCGATTGCCACCGAAAGTCGAACCGGAGCAGAGGCGGCGGAACCGGCCCGTTGGCTGGGAGCGCTGGCCGACCGTCTCCGCAACTTATTCAGTTAGTAACATATTTAGGTTTCTTGAAGGAGAACCAAGACCATGGCTAGTCCCTATCGTTGCACCGTTACCCTGGACGGCACCAAATTTGATGCCGTATCCACCACCGTCCGTTTCAAGAGTGAGAAGGATCGCGCCGGCATGCCGCAGATGGGCAGCCTGACCACGCAAATTCGCGTGATCGCCGACTTCCACGATGACAAGAATGTGCCTTACTCGGCCATCAAGAAGTTCTTTGACCTGGCCAATGTCGTGACGCGCGACAAGATCAAGGCCGTGAAGATCGAGTTCTGGAAGGACGATGCGCACCAGGACGCGTTGTGCAGTTACGCGTTTAAGGGTTGGGTGTCGCGTTTCGAGACTTCGAACCCGCATCCGGTGGGTGCGGGCGGGGAGGCCGGTGACTTCCACAACGATCCGACCAGCGCTTTCCAAACGCTCAACCATGTGATGGTGCTGGATCTTGAGCCGGCCATCAACCAAGAAAATTTCAAAGAAATCAAGATGAGTAACTAAGAGAAAAAGGAATCAGGAGGAAAATACTATGGCTAACCCTTATCGCAGCACCGTCACGATTGACGGCACGAAATTTGACGCAGTGAGTTCGCAGGTGGTCTTCACCACCGCCAAGGATCGCGCCGGCATGCCTGAAATGGGCTCGCTGAAAACACGGATCCGGGTTTGGGCCGACTTCCACGATGACAAGAATCTGCCGCATTCGGCAGTGAAGAAGTTCTTTGAACTGGCCAACGTGGTGGACCGCAGCAAGCTGAAGGATATCAAGATCGAATTCTGGAAGGACGATAAGCACGAAGACGCCCTTTGCACTTACAAGTTCAAGGGATGGATTTCGAACTTCGAGACGTCGAATCCGCCGCCGACCGAAGAGGGGACCCCCGGCATCAATCACATTATGGTGATGGATCTGGAACCCGTCCTGAACCAGGCGAACTTCTCCGAAATCGCGATCAGCAACTAAGCGAATCGTGAATTTCCTGACCTTTCCCCTCCGGCTCGAAGGTGCGTTTTTGAAACGTACCGGCGAGCCGGAGGCCGTTTTACAGTTGATCAGTTTAATGGCGCGGACGCCCTCCGGTTCGTGGCCGGGGTGCCGCACGTTCGGCGTGCGGGACTTATTTGAGGGGATGCGTTTGCGTCCGGAGCGGTTGTCGTTTGTCACGGAGAGTATTAACGCGACGCTCACTGACTTGGGAGTTACTAACTTCCGGTTGAGCGCGATTACGAAGGATTCGCCGGAAAATGCCGATGTGGATACTTACTCGTTGACGATTGTGGATACGGCGGATCCGGGAGTGAAGTATTCGATGGGGGTGGGAGGGAAGTCCGCTTAACGATGCCTTACGCGAGTGCCACGGCCGTCGAGATTGACCGCAAACTGCGGGAGGATTTCCGTC